>JBCCZV010000022.1:0-42010 GCA_039187085.1 Pseudomonadota bacterium | reverse complement strand
GACTTTCTGACGCGTGCCGTACCATGTAAATACAACTGAAAGCGAGCCAACTCCGGGCCAGATCATTCGGAAATCGCAAGTCGTATAGTGAGTGCATATCTAAATAAGTCAATTTCAAACCAGAAACAATAAACACACGCAGTCCTCTCCGTCTCGATTTAACTTCCCATTACAGACTGAGAGAAATTACAAAATTGATATCTTAAAGGATATATTATGATGTACATCATACAAAAAATAAATCTTTGCATTGTCCTGTTTTTTTGTTTTTCAGCACTACATGCTGAAAGTGAATTTGTCCCGGCAGAAGATGAAAATGTTAGAGTATTTGAAACATTAGATGCTTTAGTGAGTTCGGAAATTAATATTTTGATCAAGCAAGACATTTTAGCTCGATATGGTCTCACCATCGAAGATAGTTATGCGCATATTAATTTAAGCTATCCAATTGTAATAGATTTAGAAGCTGCCTATACAGCTTTTGGTTTGGATGAAAATGGTATTGAACAAAGTAATAATGCTAAAATTAAAGGAATATGTCTTTTTGAAAGTGGTGAGTGGAAAACAAAATCAATAACAAAACTCATTACATTTGATGAATTGCAGCGATTACAGCAAAGCGTAGGAAGCAATTATTTTGCAGAAATTGATGGAAATGTACATTTCGAGGGTTATATTAAATTAATAGTGAATTATAAACAGCAAGAAAAATGTGGTGTGGCTTATGAATACGAATATGTTAATCATGAAATAGATACTGATTTGATTGTTAGTTCTGAAGAGAAAGGTTTATCGGTAAAAGCCGGTGTTGCTGCTACATATAATGATCGTATTTTAGAAAAAGAATTTACTTTTTATAGTAATAATTTTGATTTTCAATTTGGCCCTATCTGGCTCACACTTGATACAAGAATCAAAACAGTATTAGCTGTAGATATTAGTGCGCTTTTAGCGGGTGAATTGGAAACAAAAATAGGTATAGAGAAAGGCCGTATTAAATATTCACGTAGGTGTAATAGAGATGACTGTGTCGATCTGTTTGATAATGCTCTAGAGTTTGATATGCATGAATATGACACAAGCTCAATATCGTATGGAGTTCGAGGAAGCCTCGCTGTTCGCCCCAGTTTAGAATTAAGAGTTACGGTTGATGCTGAGATTTTTCGAGTTATTAACCCTGTTGATTTGACTGTGGCATTAGGTATGGCAGTTCCAATAACCATCGATGCATATGTTGGTGAGACATGTAGCGATGGAAATCAGGATGGAATAAACGAATATGTTGAGGGAGCTCTATTAGACTTTAGTGCAAATATTTATGCATATGCTAATCTCAAATTACATACAACCAGGATTATTCCTGTTCTATCAGTTACAGAAGTAGAAGTATCGCTACTCGGTTATGAGCTCGTAAGCTTTAGTGATGAAGACTTTGATATTGATTTAACTTTTGATTTCGATTTGTATAAAAAGAATCTTTATTTTCATGACTTACTTGGCTCTTCAAGCATTTTAACTCCAGTAATTGATAGTCCTGAAATTCTTGCCTTTGATGGTGGTGACATTTTACTTCGAGCGCGTAGCTGTTATCCTTATTCAGATAATATTATTTATGAGCTAATGTGGGATGATGGAACTAAGCAAGAAGTTACGGGTAGTGCTAATGGTGTGCTTGTTAGTCGAAATTGGCAGCAACTTGGTAACACAGTGATTTCTGCTCGCATGTTGAAAGATACAGTAGGGCGTGAACTAAATGGTGAATGGACCACTAAAGAGGTCAATATAAGTACAGATGGCCAAACAGCATTTTATCCCTGGCTTATACCGGTACTTACAAATATATTGTTGTGATACTTTATTTAAAAAATACTTTATCCCTTACCAATTTTGATTTGAAGATTTCAATTATGAAATCATGTTATTTTACTGACTTCCAAGGTTGATACTGTTCTTTGGTGGTCGGTATTTTTTTCAATCAGGATACTTACTTGATGTATAGTTTTATCATCTTCATTACAGACTGAAAATCTTGATATCCCCTTATCGCCCATATCTAAAACCTTAAAAAATAACTGGTTTTTTAAATATCACTAAATATTAGTTAAATTTTTGTTCATTTAGCTTCCACAGAATGTCCATAGAGATCCTTTTATTCTAGAGGCAAATATTCATTATTTATCCAATGTGAAATTTGCTCATTAAGGTGATCATCAAATGAAAAGTATTAAACACTTTATTCTTGCTCCACTCCTTTGTTGCTCGGCTTTAACTTCTAGCAAAAACCTGTTTGCAGAGAGTGATATGCGCGGTTTTTTTGCTTTTGGCGCTGTTTACGTTCCAGAGTACGAAGGCTCTGATGATTATTATATATCTCCTTTTGGAGCTGGGCGTCTAGAGTTTGGCGATTACTATATCGAAACGAAAGAACTGGGCCTAAGAGCCGATATTTCCACCTGGGAAAATTTCGATTTTGGCCCAGCGATTAATTATCGTAACAGACGTGAAGATGACGTTGATAACATTGCTGTCGCGCTGTTAGATGAGCTTGATGGCGCTGTTGAGGTCGGTTTTTTTGCTCGGTTTAAGAATAATGGTTATTGGCATCCTAGCGATGAACTGGCTTTCGAAGTCAGCGTCTTGACCGATGCCTCTGATACGCATGACGGAACTTTGGTTTCTTTTGGTCCTAGTTATGCGTATTCTCCTTCAAGCAAATTGCGGCTCAGCACATCTTTAGTCGCCACTTATGTTAACGATGATTACGCTACAACCTATTTTGGAATCAATGCAGAGAATATTGGGAATTCCACACTTTCTTTCTATGATGCTGAAGGTGGTCTTCGCGATGTTGGCATTTCGGTAACTGCCAATTACTTTCTCGACGAACAATGGGGATTACTAGGATTTGTTGGATACAACGAATTCTTGGGAGATGCTGCAGATAGTCCCGTTATCATTGAAGGGGGTAATGCCTCTCAATTCATTTTTGGTACGGGTGTTACCTATTTCTTTTAGCTTGAATTGTTGATTAAAAGTTAAGTTTGAATGGATAAGACAACTGAATTTCTGACTGGTGACCTTTTAGGTTACATAGTATATTTAAACCTCAGTCGTCTCATTACCCAGAAAGATGCCAAAGGCAATAATGGGTCTGCGACTATTGTTGACACTGTCCATGAGTGTTGTTTAGCGGTAACAAAATGACACTGGAGAAAATCGAATGCGCATACTAACCATCGAGGACGATGAATCCACGGTTAACTTTATAAGAAAAGGCTTGCAAGAGGCAGGGCACACAGTTGATTACGCTATGGACGGTAAAGATGGTATTTTTTTAGCAACCACTGAAAAATACGATGCCATTATTCTTGATCGAATGATTCCTTATATTGATGGCATGACAATCTTGCAGACGATTCGCGCACAAGACAACAAAACGCCGGTATTAATACTGAGTACCTTGGGCTCCGTACAAGATCGAGTGAAAGGTCTAAGAGCTGGCTGCGACGATTATTTAATTAAACCTTTTTCTTTCGACGAACTATTAGCACGGCTTGACGCCATCGTCAGGCGATCACGAGATCTTGCCACTGACGTTACCGAATTAGTTAATGGTGATTTACGCGTGGATCTGCTTAATCGAAAGGTGACTCGAGCAGGGAAAGAAATCATTTTAAAGCCCAGGGAATATAAAGTATTAGAATTTTTATTAGAGCATGTGGATCAAGTAGTAACCAGAACCATGATGCTAGAGCACATATGGGAATACAACTTTGACCCCATGACCAACGTTGTTGATGTGCATGTTGGAAGGCTTCGTAGAAAGTTAGAAGAAGGTTTTAATCAACCGATAATACATACAGTTAAAGGGGCAGGTTACATTATTTATGGAAAAAAACAAAAGTTATCGGAATAGTTCGACTTTTTTTATTGCATTAATTTCTGCGGTAATACTTCTCATCGTATTTTCTGTACTTAGCTTTTTCCTCTACATTGTTTCAACCTCTGATTTTATTGGGCAAGCCAAAAGAGCAATCCAATCAGATGCGCAACAAATTCTCAGATTGCATGATGCGGAGGGTATTGATGCATTAGTGAGCCTGATAGAAAAGCGTATGCAAAGGGGCAGTGACCAAATTTACCTTTTGCTTAACGATAAAGATGAAAAAATTATTGGTATGCTTGATGTTTGGCCAGACGATTTAAATGGCAAGCAAGCAGGGCTTCGCAGTGAAACATTTTTTGGCATGTTGCAACATGACATACTCGATGAACATATCGATGCTTCGTGGCTTCGCCCTCCTTTTGATGATAGCCAATTCCATACCATATTTTCAAAAATTGTTTGGATTGAAGACGGTAATAAATTGTTAATTGGTCGTAGTTTGACGGATGTCGAGCGATTTCGTGATTTGATTGGTGAACTATCTTCACTCGCTTTAATCGTACTGGCTATTATTGTCGGTATTAATTTTGCTATCAGCATTTTTGTGGTGAGGCGCGTCAATCGTATTGCAAGCAACGCACGATATGTGACAGAAACCGGGGATTTAACTGCGCGCATAGAAAGTACGAAAGGTTGGGATGATCTGAGTTATTTAGCACGTACGATTAATTCGATGTTAGATTACATTGAGCGGCTTGTTAATAATGTGAAACAAGTGACAGATAATATTGCCCATGATCTCCGTTCCCCGCTCACAAGACTCCAAAATAAAATAGAAACCTTAGAAAAAAATCGACCTTTAACAGAAGATGAAAAGTTAGAATTAAAATCCTATACTGAAACTCTGTTGAGCATGTTCTCAGCACTTTTGAGAATTTCAGAAATTGAATCCGGTAAACATGTTTTTGAAATTAAAGCATTCAATGTGAATAGATTAATCGAAGATGTCGTTGAATTTTTCGAGCCAGTGGCACAAGACAAGAACATTGAATTAAACTATTCTGCAGAAAATGTCGAATTTCCTTTAGATCGAGATCTCATTTTTCAGGCGGTTCTTAATATCATGGAAAACGCCATTAAATTTACTCCTTCAGAAGGTAAAATTGAGGTAACAGCCCAGATCTTAAGTTCAGGCACACTTGAACTGGCTTTTTCGGACACAGGGCCTGGAGTATCAGATGATGATAAACCCAAAATCTTAAAACGTTTTTATCGTACTGAAACGAGTAGGACCACGCCAGGTAATGGCTTAGGACTTAGCATGGTAAAAGCGATTGTTGATTTCCATGGTGGAGACATAAAACTAGAAGATAATAACCCAGGGCTTTGTTTGAAGATTCATTTGCCTGCCAGCTAAACAATGAAGCTTATAAAAGCTAATGAAATTCTCATCTTTATTGCTAAATACTTCTTGTGAAATACCAAAAATTCTATATTTTTATACGGGCTTTTACATCAGAAAAAGTCCTTGCTTCGCCCGTAAAAAAGCATACAAAAATAACAACAAGTACGCCAATGCCGATAAGCGAACTATTTTCAGTTGTGATTTGATCTTAAAATAACTGAGGGCGAGTAGCAGTAATAAAAAGAAGTGTAAGGCATGTAGACCAATAAAATGTGCTATTCGGTAATCACCAATCTCTAAACTCCAACCTAAAATAGGTAATGTTGAATGATGAGATTCTGGAGTTAAACCAACAAAGCTTGAGCCTACCAGAGACAGTATTTCACCAGAACCCATTCGCTGAAGTTGCTGGGGTGTTGGTTCCGTCATAACAAAGCCTTGAAAAGAAGCTAAAGTCATAATAACAAAGCCATAGACTATTGCCTCACTGAAAGCAGGGGTGGCCATTTTCCTGGATTTCCATATAACAAAACCACTGTATAAAGCAGTCAATACCACGATAGTAATGGCTATTCCCATCATTGCAAAAATGAGGGAATCTAAAGGTGTCGCATTATTGAAATGACTTTCAACACCTCTAGCCGCTTGCACAAAAATCAAGCTTGCTTCAATCAACATACCTACGGCGATGATGACTCTCCCTTTATTGAGTTGCGTTAAATTTTCAGTATGCTGATAAACTCGGTAGAGCCATTCCAGCGTTAGCGTATAAACACCGATGCTGAGAAAAAATTTCCAGGGCTTTACCCAGCGCATCTCGCCATTGATTGTGGTATGATCGAAAAAGGCCAAGATAGTTAGAATGAGAAAGCCCAATCCAAAAAAGTATAGGCTAGCGTTCCACAAAATAGGGTGTTCATTGGATTGGGGCTGTCGAAAAACAATGCTTTTCCAATAAGTCATTATCGTGCGCTCTCTACTAATCGATATTCATTTAACTTTTGGCTAGTTCTAACCAGTCGTCGAGTCCGCTAGCTTTGAGCATGCCAGTTTGCACTTCTTCAAGTGTACCATTAAGCTGATTCAATCCTGCGGCTAGTTCAGGTGGCATTGATACTTGCCGCAAAGGACGTTTCCCCGGCTCTGTTAGAGCTAGTTTTATTACAACATCAGCAACCTCTTGAGCAGGAGGGGCCGGACTGTATTCGAGTTCACGCATGGTGACTTCAATATGTTTATCATAATCTTTTAGGCGTTGGACATCATTCTTGTCCAAGCTTTCTAGCATTTCCATAAAATAGCGTCGGCTATTTTGTTTAATATTAGTGGCATAGTCACTAGGCTGAATTATCGCAACCTCGATGCCAAAAGGGTGCAATTCATACGCAGCACTCTCAAACAAGGCTTCTTGTGCAAATTTGGTGGCACAATAGATACCACTGGTCGGCATCACAAGACGCCCTAATCCCGATGACATTTGAATAATTAATCCATGTCGATTTTTTCTCATGATAGGTGCGACTTCTCTTAACATGCGAAGCTGCCCAAATACATTGGTTTCAAAACTCTGTCGAGAGGATTCCATGGATAGTTCCACAGGGCCTGGAATGTTAATACCCGCATTATTAAACAGAACATCAATCGTATTGCCTGTTTTCGATAAAGCTTCTGCGATGCCAGAACGCACGGATTCATCGGAGTCGATATCAATTTCTACGATTTCGAGCTTGACATTATTTTGCTTTGCGAATTCGCATAGATCTTTAGCGCGTTCAGCATTTTTGCTTTTGACGTTTCTCATGGAGGCAATAACATGAAAACCATTCTTGGCTAGAGTTTTTGCGGTGACATTACCAAACCCTGAAGACGCGCCGGTAATCAGTGCAACGGGTTGCGCATTCGTTCTCGTATGGGTGAAGCTAGAGGCCATACTCGAAGAAATAACGCCATAAGTTAGTGGAGATGCCGCTAAAAATTTGGTTAAATTTCGGCGATTAGAATCAGGTTTTTGAGATAAGTTGTCGCTGTGTTCATTGTTATCTTTGAAAGTACTCATAGGGAATGCACCTCTATTGAAAGTCTGCTGTCATGTTTACCTCGATGTAAAATTGAATATATCCGAATGCACTTAGCTAGCGTATGGATCGAGGATGAACAAAAATTTAAGGCGCATTAAAGTTATTGAGGAGAGGTGAAACCAGAATGTGTTATCCTCAACCCACCTTTAAAAATGATGACTAAAACCATGAATTGGATATGGAAAAACTATAACGACCTGAGCGTCGCGGAGTTTTATCCCTGCTTACGCTTGCGTTCGGCGGTGTTTGTGGTGGAACAGAATTGTGTGTATGAAGACTTGGATGATTATGACGCTGTTGCTCATCATTGTTGGTTGCTGCAAAACCAGGGGGTCGCGGCCTATTTGCGCATGATTCCGGCTGCTCATCATGCCAGTGGACTCCCGGCATTGGGCAGAATTGTGGTTGATGCTGGGTATCGAGATCAAGGTTTGGGGAGAAAACTGGTGTTGGAAGGCTTGCGTTATATCAAATCAGTAACGACTGCCCCCTCAGTTTTTATCTCCGCTCAGCACCACTTACAAGGTTTTTATGGTAGTTTAGGCTTTCAAGCGAGCTCTAAACCCTATGATGAAGACGGTATTTTACATATCGATATGATTCAAACCTATTGAAAGAGAAAGGTTCTTAGATGATAAAACGCGTAAGTATTGATGATGTGAATAAGGCGATGGACAATGAGCAACATCAACATGTGCTAGATATTCGGGATCCTCAAAGCTTTGCCGCTGGCCATATTGAGAAAAGTATTAACGTCAATAATGCTAACATTAGTGAGGTTTTAGGAACCATAGAGGATGATGAGCCGATTATTGTGGTTTGTTATCATGGACATAGTAGTTTAGGCGCTGCTCAATATATCCTCAACTTAGGATACTCTGATGTTGCCAGTATGGATGGTGGCTTTGAAGGCTGGAAACAAAAATACACTTTTTCATCAACTAAAAGTGAATAGTTTGCAGCTCAATGCCACACCACCATTATATCGATAATCGGACGGGTTATTGCCACATGTATTTGGTAAAGAGTATGTCTTCAAGAATCGACTCTTGGGTTTCTTCCTTGAGTGTATCTTGCAACATCTTCAGCACATCAAGACGAATTTGTTCTCTGCCCTCGATGCTTTTAATCTCCGCTTCTGTCAGCGAACTAAAATGCATGACTAAGACATCTTCAATGATGGGCTGATGTAGCTCAATCAAGGTCAAATATTTGTTTTTAAATGATAACTGTACTTGAATATTAAGAAAACCGAAGCGAGACGATTTTTCTTTGACGAAATTGGTCACTATGTCAGGGTGTATCGGAAAATAAGTAAGAGCATCGGGACTGTCATCGACACTGGCTTGCGCAGATGAAGAAAGCAGCATGATTATCAACAAGTTCAATAAACGTCGTGCGTCAATAAATTTCTGTGTGATCATAATGATGAGCCCTTGAGGATTTATGAAAAGTATAGTCACCTTCAATGATCTTCAGCAGATTTTATCAGGCATAGATTTGACCGAAGGGCCTGAGGCTCCTATGCTTGTCGCCTTTTATCGACGAGTTATACAGGATGGTGATGACTGACATGACAGAATTTGTAGACATTGAATCAGTCAAAAAAGCAAAAAGTGGACTTTTAGAGCCTTGGCATTGGTTAAATGACAGAGCCTCATTAACCGATAAATTAGAAGCCGTATCAGGCAGCTCTTTACAAGTCAGCATCCTCAAAACCGGCTGCGAATATTTAAGTTCTTATTGGTTTGATGTTGAGTATATCGATAAAAGTTTTGAAAGTGGGTACAAACTTAAGCAGTATCTCAAAAAAAGCAAAGTCGCTCATGAAGTGTGGCCATTGTTAAGCATCTCTGGTAAAACCCGTGTCTTTAAGCGTGAAGTTTTGCTAAGTATCGATAATATCCCTTGGGTTTACGCAAGAACTTTTGCCCCTGTCGCCTTGTTAAAAAACCGCAAGAAACGTCTTAATCTGCTGGGTAACCGCTCAATTGGTCGTTTTATACTTCAAGCTGATGCGATTCCGCGCGTTCAACTTGTCCCGATACGAATGAGAGCTAAACATTTGTCTTCAATGGGCAAGGATAGATCACAGAAGTATGATAACAAGGGTGGTTTAGTTGGAAGACGCTCACACTATGATTGGCAAGGTTGTCCGCTTTATATTGATGAATTGTTTTTGAGTACTTGCCCGTTTTTTGCAAATTACTATAATCAATAAGGTTTTTGTAAACACCGTCTGTGCGCAGACTTCATCTCGCTGTATCTCGCATTTAAATGACAATAAGCGGGCAAAGATGCCGATAAATACGGTATTTTGCAGTGAACGACTTTCTGCTACGATGACTGATTTGAAGGTTTAATTTCTGGGATATTATGGCAGCATCAAAAATTAATGGTTTTATTCGGCTAACGCGATTGGATAAACCTATTGGCATTTATCTTCTTTTATGGCCGACGTTATGGGCACTCTGGGTGGCTGCCGAGGGCTTACCGGATTTGTTTATTTTAGGTATTTTTTTGTTGGGTGTTATTTTAATGCGCTCAGCCGGCTGTGCCATTAATGATTTTGCTGATAGAAACCTGGATGGTCAAGTTGAGCGTACAAAGATGCGCCCGTTAGCCACCGGTGAGCTAATGCCAAAAGATGCGGTGTTAGCTTTTGTGGTGTTAAGCCTGATCGCTTTTGGACTTGTGATGACATTAAATGCTTTAACCATTATGTTATCCATCGGTGGTGCACTGCTCGCAGCCATTTATCCTTTTATGAAACGCTACACACATTTTCCACAGGTTGTGCTAGGGGCTGCATTTGCGTGGTCTATTCCTATGGCATTTGCGGCTATTCGCAATGAAGTGCCACAAGTTGCTTGGTTGCTATTTATGGCTACTGTTACTTGGACGGTGGCTTACGATACTATGTATGCCATGGTGGATCGAGAATACGATAAAAAGCTAGGGATTAAGTCCACAGCCGTACTTTTAGGTGATGCCGATTTAGCGATGCTGGGCGTTTTGCACTTTTTAGTCGCTTTGGCTCTAGTCATGGTTGGACAATCTCTGAATTATTCTCAATGGTATTTTATGGCATTAGCAGCTTCTTGGGCAGTCGCAATTTATCAGCTGTATATTATGCGTCACCGTCAGCCAGAAGCATGTTTTCGCGCTTTCTTAAGTAACAATTGGTATGGGATGTTTGTGTTCATCGGTTTCTCTGCTGCTTACACTGATACGACGGCTTTGCTGAATTAACCTTTGGTTAATTCAGCTCCCGTCACTCTTTTCACAAACATCTTTTCCTCAAATTATCCACCATAAAAACTTTTTATTATTGTTTCTTTTCCTGCAAGTTCTTGCAATTTTTTTTATCCCCAGAATCTGTGCAAAGAGTTGTGAAAACACGTGGGATGACTGTGAAAGAGTAAAGTGGATTCTTTTTCTCATCCTTAAGTTATACCAAACAAAACGTTCGGATTAAAAAATTCTCGTCTGTTTTACACATTAAACTCAGCGTTCATTGTGATGATGCTCACGTTTTTGAATTACCATAAAAGAATAATAAATCAAAAATTTATCTTAATAAACAACAATTTGCACTAAAAATGAGCAAGCTTGTTAGGAGAGGTGGCTTATTGAACAGAAAAAACAGCTTTGTTATAAGGTTAAAAAACCATATAACAAATAGACTTAATGAGGTCATTTTTATGAATACGTTTAAGGGTTTCTTTTCGCGCTTCTCCGCGCTTACTTCAATCACATTATTGGTATCCTCTATGGGTGCTCAAGCACAACAAGCGAACGAGGCCAGTTTATCCAGTGGTGCTATTGCCATTGCAGGTAACACGCTTCATGCTGCTCGACATGGTTCCACAACTTCAGGCGCTGAATTATTTACGAAAAAAAGTACGCAAAATTGGCAACGTCATTCACTGGCTTTATCCACCAAAAATCATTTACACAGTATTGAAATGGTCGTCACGCCACAAGGAAAAACACATTTGGTGGGTGTAGAGAACGGCTCGATAATCCATTTTTCTACAGGTAATAATTTCGCGACAAATTTTGGTAAACGTCAAAGTTTTGTTGGACCAAAAGTGAAAAACGCGGTGGGCCTTGCTTTTTCAAAAGCGAGCCATTTAGAGATCGCTGCACCTTTAGTCAATGGCGGATTAGGGTTTTGGTATGCGAAAGCGGATGGCACAGGTGTTGTGCACTATGGTAAAGCCTTAACGGGACGCAATATTGCCGACATTGCATTAGTGCAAGCCACCTATAACACGACTCGGCTTGAGGCAGTGATTCGACAGGGCAGTCAGCTTATACACATAACTCGAGGTAATAACTTGCAATGGCAGATTGGCAAAACCATTGCCAACAATGCTAATGGTGAAGTAGCCTTAGTTCAAAAAGGCAATAAATTACACTTGGTTTTTGAGTCTAACAATGGCTTAGTGTATTGGACCTTCAATAATGGGCAATGGACGTTTTCGCGAAATTTCACAGGACAAAATTATTATTCAGTGGGTTTAAGCTATTCAAAATCACAAAGTCGTTTTTTCATGATGGCTTTAAAGCCTAATGGTACATTTGATGCCTGGGATTGGGCGGATAACAATACAGCACCCAAAAAACAGAACGTAAAAGTTAATCCTTTTGCGACTAATGTCGGTGGTAACGCGACATTAGCCGGTAAAGGACTGGGTATTGTGGGTATCCACACCACACTATTGCCCAACGGTGAGTTACTCGCGGTAGGTTATTCAGATAATAATGCACAAACTGGTGTTGCACGTATTTACAATACACAACAAGGTGCCAGATTTACCAAAAATCTTAATGAAATTAATTTATTTTGTTCCGGGCATGCACTGATGCCAAACGGTAATGTGTTATTTGCTGGCGGACATTCTGGTCCAAAATCGCAATTAAAATATGCCAATATTTACAATACGAGTAATAACTCTTGGCAAGCGGTTGATCAATTAAACTTTGGGCGTTGGTATCCCACTGTCACCACATTAGCAGATGGCCGTATGATGATTATTTCAGGCTCTGAGTTTGTGGGAAAAGGTGGTAATATGAATAACACCTTACAGTTTTATAATCCGAAAAACTTCTCACTTTCTAATGCTTTCAACTTACCTAAGCCATTTACAAAATCCTACAATTATAGCAATACACAATCGATAGCCATGTACCCCTTTGTGTATCAATTACCCGATGGTACGGTGGCAGTACACTCAGGCGATACCACACGTTTTTATAATCCCAACAACAATAATTGGTTAAATAAGCAATATACCAACAAAGTAAAAATTTCGCGTAACTATCCGGTGCAAGTGCCTTCAGTTTTATTACCGCTTTCTCCTGCTAATGGTTATAAACCTAAGTTGATGGTCTTTGGTGCTGCGGGGAATAACTGGGAAGATGGGATTAAATCGACAACACCTGCAAAAACAGTGGTTGAGCTTTTGGATTTAGGTAAACAAAATCCAGCTTGGCAGCAAGTCGCTCCTTTAAAATCACCACGTATTTTAGGAAAAGCCGTGTTGTTACCAACCGGGGAAGTGATGGTTGTGGGTGGTAGTAGCGCGGGTTACGCCGATAATGTGAAAAGTCCTTTAGCGAGTGTAGAGGTTTATAATCCCAACAATAACTCTTGGAAGCAGTGGAACCCTATTTCTGTACCGCGTCTTTATCACAGCACCGCAACTTTAATGCCTGATGGTTCCATCATTCTTATGGGTACCGATAAGTTATTTAATCTTGAGCCTTTCAAGGCTGCTCAGCATCGTGTTGAAGTTTATAAGCCACCTTATTTTTATAAAGGGGAGCGTCCTATTATTCAATCGATACAAACCACAAATTTTAATTATCAAAAGACTTATTCGATTCAGCTTGCAAATAACAAAACGGTTAAGAAGGTCGTTATGATTCATACAGGTTCATCAACGCATGCTTTTGATATGAGTCAACGTATGGTTGAATTGAATTTTACAACGAATGGTAAAACCATATTTGCGACTTCACCACGTGATAGTAAAGTTGCACCTCCAGGACATTATATGGTGTTTGTAATTGATGCGAATAATCGACCATCCGTCGCTAAAATGGTTCGTATTGGTCCTAATTTATAAGCGATAAAATTTAATATAAAATATTTTTTTAATGAATTGTGTATCGGCAATAGTCGATGCTCAATTCATCGCAATTATTTGAATTGAGCATCAAATCTTTATGTTCAAAAAAACTCAGCGAAGGAATAACCTCAATACATCACATTGACACGGTAAAAAAAGTAAGGGCAATACCATGAAAATCCTTATTAAAAAACCAGTGGTTTTGGGTTTGTTGATAACCCAGCTGTTTACCCTCTCATTACCCATTTCAGCATTTGATAACTCAGCGTCTGTTTTTCCCGATAGAAAACATCATTCAAAGAATCTAGTACGTCTTGACGGTTTGGATTTTCCAGCTGTTGTTCGGCGCGACCACGACGGTATTGCTCACATACGCAGTGTATCTCGACATGATATGTTTTTTTTACAAGGTTATCTGCATGCTAAGGACCGTTTATTTCAAATGGATGTTAATCGTCGGCAAGCGAATGGAACATTAGCAGAGCTTCTGGGTGCCATTGCGTTAAGTGATGATATTGAATTGCGTACATTAGGCATACGTAGAGCGGCAGAAACATCTTGGGATGTTTTAAAATCTTCTACGCAAGATGCATTGATTGCTTATTCAAATGGCGTTAATGCGTTTATTCAGAATAATGCATTACCAATACAATACGAACAACTAGAGTTAGACCAAGTCAAACTATGGGAACCCATTGATAGTCTGGCTGTGAGTAAACTACTTTTGTGGCAACTCTCTTTTGATTTAAGTGATGTGACACAGTCACAAACATTTGCGGAATATCAAATTGCAGGAGAAATCTATGGTTTTAATGGAGCAGCGCTTTTTTTTGAAGACATTAATCGCTCTGCACCTTTTGACCAGAGTACAACATTAACACCAAGAACTTTTCAAAAAAATGAAGTTTCTCAAAACACCTTAACTTTAAATCAAGACACCTCTTCAGAAAAATTGCATGAAGTCGCCATGCAACTAGGCGTATCGGTAAAAAATAATCATATCTTGGGAAGACAATTTATCGAACAGGCAGAAGAAAAAGGGATGTGGCAAAAATATTTAAAGCGTAACCTCTCTCTCGGCTCTAATGAGTGGGCTATTAGCGGAAAATTAACAGAAAATGGACAACCGCTGATCGCTAACGATCCTCATCTTGGTTTAGGAATACCATCAACCTTTTATCCGATGCACTTACAGCATCTTTTAGGAGTTGATGTGATAGGCAATACGTTACCAGGTATACCAAGCGTTTTATTGGGACATAATCGTCATATCGCTTGGGGAGCAACCACTAATTTTTTTGATGTGACAGATGTCTATGCAGAAACCCTTCGTGAAGACGCAACCTCACCCAGTGGTTTCAGTACGGTTTATGAGGGAAAGAATGAGCATGTTTTGGCGATCCCCGTAGAGTTCAAAATGAATCAGTTAGGTAATGGTATTTTCAATGACATTGTTGCTGTTGCTTCCGATGAAAATATTCCAGAATATGTTTATATTGTGCCACGAAGAAATAACGGGCCGATTCTATTTATTGATTTCGCGACCAATCAAGCCTTGAGTGTTCAGTACACGGGATTTGGTCCTACACGCGATATGGATGCTTTTATTGAATTAAATTCTGTTACATCACTAAAAGATTTTGAAGAAGCGTTGGAATATTTTGATATGGGCGGTCAAAATATTGTTTACGCAGATGTTAAAGGAAATATTGGCTATTTTACCTCATCCGAGTTACCTCTTCGTGAAGACTTACAAGCGGGTAAAATTGTTGGCCAACCCCCTAACTTTATTCGCAATGGTGGTGGCGGTAACGAGTGGACAACATTAAAGAAACCGCAAAAACAACAAAGTATTCCCTATGAAATTTTACCTACGGCAGAAATGCCACGTGCAATCAATCCAGCAAAAGGTTGGTTCGTTAATGCGAATAATGATCCTTTAGGTCTGACGCTCGATAATAACCCTTACAATAGTTTCCGTCCGGATGGTGGTATTTTTTATATCAGTAGTCAATACAGCCCTGGATTTCGAGCTGGCCGTATCACACAAATGCTCACCGAAAAGTTTGCTAAACCTGGTTACAAGATAACATTGGATGACATGAAAATGATTCAAAATGATGTGACCTTATTGGATGCGCAATACTTTACGCCCTTTATTGTTGATGCCTTTCAACAGGCGACTCAATCCAATAGCCACCCAAAGTTAAAACAATTAGCGCTTGCAACCAACCTAAAAGAAGCAGTCAGTTATCTTGAACAATGGCAATTTACGACACCAACCGGAATTCCAGGTGGTTTTGACGAAGAAGATACGCCTGGGCATTTGAAGTCTCCCAGTCGATTTGAAATTAACGAAAGTATCAGCACAACTTTGTACAGTTTGTGGCGCAGTCGTATCATTGAGAATGTCATTAACACAACTTTAGCAGCTTATAACTTAACAGCCCCAGATGATTTAAACAGTCTGAAAGCGGTCAAAAAACTCTTTGAAGATTTTCCAAAACAAGGCGGTTTTGGTGTATCGGGCATTGATTTTTTTAATGTGGAAGGTGTGAGCAATGTGACAGAAAAACGCGATATCATCATTTTACGTAGTCTAGCTGATGCAATAGTGCTACTAAAAAGCGAAGCCTTTGCTGAAGTTTTTCAAGGCTCTGAAAAATTGGATGATTACCGCTGGGGCAAATTACATCGTGTTATTTTTGATAGTCTGCTGAGTCGAACCCTAGGTATACCCAACCCACCTTCTGCTTTTACCCATTCGCTCGATGGTTTGCCAGGCTTACCCACTGATGGAGGTTTCGGTGTTGTTGACGACTCCTCACATTCTCCCTCTGCAGCCACGCCACAAGCCTTTCGTTATGAGGATGGGCCTGTTAATCGTTTTATTGCTGAACTTTCTCGCAGAGATGGTATTAAAGCGGAATCTATTTGGCCAGGTGGTGTGAGTGAAGATTCTGAAAACCCGTTTTACGATAATTTGTTGGAAGCTTTTTTAACTAACGAACGCATCCCACTTCACTTTTACACACGAGATGTTTTCAAAAACACCAAAGAAAAAACTTTTTTCATACCTAAGAGGTCCACTTTTTAAATAATGACTTGGGCTTGATAATTTAACTTATCCCCAAAATCTGTGTAAAGAACTGTGCAAATGAGTGGGATGACTTTGTGAGTTGTTCCAATTGAAACGGAATGAAAGAAAGTAAAGTGGATATCTTAAAGCACGCTTTATTTTAAAGATGGCTCTTTTGACTTGATAAGAAAATTATTTTTTATTGAAAAACAATAGCTTGTAATTGTGATGTTTGTCACGTTTTAGAAGTATAAAAAAAGATTAATTAATAACCATTTTTTTGTTTACAAACAATGACTTGCATTAAAAATGAGCAAACGGTTTGTTTTTGATGGCTTATTGAACAAAAAAAGGGGGTTTGTTATAAGTTGGAAAAAATCAAATAACAACTAAAACAGTGAGGGCGTTTCTATGAATAGGAATAAGAGGTTTTTATCACTTTTATTCGTCATTTCGGTGTTAATACTAACAAAAACTATGGACGCTCAAGCGCAAGAACCCAATGAACCCAGTCATTCAAGTGGCGCTATCGCAGTGAAAGATGGCGCACTCCATGCAGCGCGTTACGGTGCAGATACAGCTGGTGCCGAACTATTCATAAAAAATAACAGTAATGACTGGCAGCGCCACGCTCTAGCTTTGACCACACAAGCCAATCTTAACGGTGTAGAAATGGTGGTGACACCTCAAGGTAACACACATCTTGTTGGCGTGGAAAATGGCGCAGTGATTCATTTTACGACTTCAACGAGCCAACCTTTAACTTTTGGTGCTCGTCAAAGTTTAGTGGGACCACCCGTAAAAGAGGCTGTCGGTTTAGCATTTTCTAATGCTAATCATTTAGAAGTGATCGCACCTTTGGTTGAAGGCGGTCTAGGCTTGTGGTTTGCAAAATCTGACGGTACAGGGTTTGTTAATTATGGTAAAACTCTAACCGGCCGTAATATCGACGATATTGCGCTCATTCAAGCCACCTATAATACGACGCGTTTGGAAGCAGTTATTCGCGAAGGAAATCAACTCATTCATATGACGCGTGCTACCAGCGCTGGTTTTCAATGGACGTTAGGGCAAACCATCGCAAGTAACGCCAGTGGCGAAATTGTTCTGATTCAAAAAGATAATAACTTAGAATTAATCTATGAGACTACCAGCGACACGATTGAGCATAGAACATTTACCGGTGGGCAGTGGTTATTCAAACGTAAAGTTACTGACAAAAATTATTTTTCGATGGCGTTTGCTTACTCAAAAACGCAGAATAACTTTTGGTTGATGGGTTTAAAATGGAATGGAGATTTTGAGTCTTGGGAATGGACGGGTAGTAACACACCTGTCAAGAAAACAGTCAATATCAATCCGCTAGGTACAGCGACGGGTGGTTTAGCAACGATTGCGAGTCAATCATTACAAATTGTTGGTATTCATACAACATTGCTACCTAACGGAGAATTACTCGCCGTAGGTTATGCTGATAATAATGCTCAAACGGGTGTTGCCCGTGTTTACAATATGCAACAAGGCGCAAGGGTAACCAATAATTTAAACGAAAAAAATCTGTTTTGCTCGGGCCATGCTTTAATGCCAAACGGCAATGTTTTGTTTGCAGGGGGGCATTCTGGTCCCGTATCTCAATTAAAATACGCCAATATTTACAACACAGCTTCTAATACGTGGCAGGACGTTGACGAATTAAATTTTGGGCGTTGGTATCCCACTGTAACCACTTTAGCTGATGGCCGCATGATGATCATTTCGGGCTCTGAATTCGTGGGTAAAGGCGGCAACATGAATAATACTATGCAGTTTTATAATCCGCAGACCTTCTCTCTTTCTAATGCCTATAACCTCCCCAAGCCTTTTACACAGTCTTATAATTACAGTGACACACAATCTATTGCTATGTACCCTTTTGTGTATCAATTACCCGATGGTACAGTGGCGGTACACTCGGGAGATACAACGCGATTTTATAACCCAAACAATAATACGTGGTTAAGCAAGCAGTACACCAATCAAGTGAAAATCTCACGTAATTATCCAGTTCAAGTGCCTTCAGTTTTATTGCCGCTTTCACCTAGCAACAATTATCAACCGAAAATAATGGTCTTCGGTGCTGCAGGTAATAATTGGGAAGACGGCATTTCACCCAGTACGCCCGCGAAAACGGTGGTTGAGCTTTTAGATTTAGGTAAACAAAGTCCAGCTTGGCAACAAGTGGCACCATTAAAATCACCACGTATTTTAGGAAAAGCGGTCCTGTTACCTACAGGTGAAGTTATGGTGGTGGGTGGTAGTTCGGCAGGCTATGCCGATAGTGTTAAAAATCCTTTGGATAGTGTTGAAGTGTATAATGCTGATAACAACACTTGGAAAACTTGGAATCCAATTACAGTACCGCGACTCTATCATAGTACAGCAACTTTGATGCCTGATGGTTCGGTGGTATTAATGGGCACTGATAAACTCTTCAATCTTGAACCTTTCAAGGCTGCTCAACATCGTGTTGAAGTGTATCAGCCCCCCTACTTTTTTAATGGCGAGCGTCCTGCGATTCAATCCATTGCCAATGACCTGGATTATCAAAATAGCGTTTCGATTCAGATGGCAAAGAACGTTACCATTAAGAAGGTGGTAATGATACAAACGGGATCATCAACGCACGCCTATGATATGAGCCAACGTCTTGTAGAATTAAACTTCTCTCAAAATGGCGCAACGGTCTTTGCAACAACACCACCCAACGGTAACGTGGCTCCACCTGGACACTATATGGTGTTCTTAGTGGATACTAACAACCGTCCTTCTGAAGCGAAAATTATACGTTTGGGAGTCAATGAATAATGTATAAAATAGTTGTAGTTAACCTATTAACCCTGCTTATGCTTTTTAGCGTAGGTATAGGCTTTAGTTTTAAGTCAGCCCATGCGCATTTCAATGAAACAGAGCAAAAACCGGGTGTTTGGTTGAGCCCGCCCAAAACCATGAGCTCGCAAGTCTCGTTTGAAACAACGCAGGATACAATAAAGACCAGTGATACGATTTTTTCAGGCCGTTGGTCGTTGGTTTATGTCGGTTACTCCCGTTGTGCCTCCACTTGTCCGGTCGATATGGCAAAGATTCAAAATTTTTATAAAAAAAATCAACAAGCTTTGCAAGATATCCCTTTTTATTTTATTACCGCTGATAATAAACACGATAATCCTACAGAGCTGAAAAAGTATGTGCAAAACTTTAACGCAACTTTTCATGGTTTAATTCCTTCCGAGGCGGATCATAAGCCTTTGTTAGAGTGGTTTGAATCACCTTTTCGCAGCATGGAAAAAAATGCTGAGATTTTACATTCATCTAACTTGTATCTTATTGATCCTTGGTTAAATTGGCGCAAATTCTATTCTATGCCTATCGATCAAAAGGAAATTTTGACGGATTTAAAAACCTTGCAAGCCTCGATACGCGTTAATTAAAAAGGTTATAAAATGCCGTTTTTTTAAAAAAACGATTAAGCTTCACAGACTAAGTGTTAAATGGATAAATGCTTGAGTAGAAGGGGCGATGATATCTCTAAAGGGTGTGATTAAATTCGTTGAAAAATCCACCATGATCCGAGAGAATGTGACGCTCTAAACAAGGTAGGAAATAAGCATGAGTCGTTTAATCGTTTGTTTACTCGCCATCATCACATACGCCGGTGACAAGTCTGCTGAAGCAATTAACGGCTTTATTGATGTGAAGTTTGGTACAAAATTTGACGAAACAAAATCATTATTGATGGAAAAACCCGGTTTTAAAACGGGCATTGATCGCAGTACCGCACAGCAATTTATTGCGTATCAAGCGCAAGTATACGGTTTTAAAGTTAAAAATGTGGTTGATTTTAAAGATGGTCAAGTGATTGAGGTGAGAAGTACGCTTCGGGATCGCTCCCCAAAAACTTTAGGCACTTGCCGAACGCGTTTTGCCACTTTGCTGGATAATTTAAAAGGGGATTATCAGTCTTTTAAATTGGTCACCAACACACAAAATTTTGATGGTCTGGTCACGGAAAACGGTTATTTAATTTTCGAAGACAAAACCCACATTCATCTGCAAATGGATTTTTTCTCAGCAGAGTGCGGGGTTAATATCAAGTTCGCCGGAAAACCTCCTTCGTTTCTCGATTTTTAATAAAGTTATCGAATGATGTACTCAATAAACAGTACATCAACCACCTCGATTTCTGGTGCATTTTGACTTAAAATTCCTGCTACAACATCTCTGGCAAGAGCCTGTAGCGCTACTTGCCCCTCGCCTGTTTCCATTTCTTCATAGGGTGTTTTAGAAACTAATAGATTTAAATCGTGCAAAATGCGTGGTGCAGGATTAAGAATCGCATTGAACGCCTCAGTACGATTGGCTGCTAACATCTCAATACGAACTTTACCTTGGAAAACCCGTCGTTCCCCCTTACCAGAAGCAGAATTGAGTTGTGTAAGAATAACCCCTGGCACGCCAATATAGTGGGTTTCACGCATATCTTCTTCAGCTATTACCGTCTTTAAATAACCCATTGAAAAAACGAATAATAAAATGACACGCACGAATAATTTCATTGACTAAGCCTCATCGAGTAACAGGATTATTTAACTTGAACTTGGGGTTAGCCGTCGCATTCAGCGATGTTCAGGTTATCGAGCAATACTATTGCGCGGTATGGATGCAATCATCTCTTCCAATTTGTCGAGATTAGGAATTAAAATTTTCTGGCCGGCAAAGCGCACTTTACATTTAATCGCACTATCAGGATCATTACCATGATCATCAATAAGGTGGAATTCAGAGCGTAATACATGTGCCAATCGGGGTATGCCCTGTACCAATAAACCGATAAACGGGACATCTTTATTACCGCTTAAGGTATGCAATACAGCCACACGCGAACGACGTGTAGGCTCGATACGTTCTTCATCACCACTAATAATTTCTAGCGAAGCCATAGGTGCGCGACTACCTCGCCAATTCAATTCACCTAAATACCAAGCCGGTTGACCGGCAGCAGGTTTTTCGACATCGATATAGGGAACAATCTCAGCTACTGTAACGTTAGGCAATAGAAGACTATCGGTCAATGTGGGCAGTACCAGTGAATACACTTCATTGAGTTCATTTTGCATAGGTCATTATCTCTGTTTGTTCATGGTTTTGTCTTGCTCCGTGACAAAATCTTCAAGTTTTTTAGCTAATTCTTTGGGAGTACCAATAAAATCAACTTCGCATTTCTCTGCAACCGCTTGTGGCATGCTATTACTGGCACAGGTCTCGTTATCTTGAAGCCACACTGGCCTTTGCAGTTTTTTATAATATTGGCAACCGGCAACTGAATCATCACCCATACCGCTAAAAATAATGGCCCCCGTCAGTTCAAAAGCATTTGCAATATCAAATAAAACATCATCAATATTGGGCGCATAAGGTGAGGACCAATTTTGGTCGCTAGATGCAATAAAACCACCGGGCGAAACACTCAGTTTATAATCGGCTGGTGCAATCAGTAATTGCCCGTGACGAATATGATGCGATGATTCCAGCAGTTTAATATCAATCCCCGTTTCTGGTGATAAAACACTAGCAAGAGATTTTAAAAAGTTTTTATCAATATGTTGAACCAAAATAAATGCAACATTCACATCAGCCGATAAGGACTGTATAAATTGCTTAACTGCTGCAGGCCCGCCAAGAGAAGCCCCCAAGACCCACACACGTGTCGTTTTGTCTCGATAAGCTTGAGCATGGGCGCTGGTTGTTAGCGGTTTTTGAGTAATCGGTTGGTGGATGGGAATAAAAGCTTCATTAGTGGCAATGCGTTCTGGTAAAGTCGTTGCGAGATCAGGAGGTGCTTGGTCAGGTAAATTGTCTAGGGTTTCTTCGCCGTGTAGTGGCATAGCATCAGGATCCAGGCCTGCCATTTTCATTAGACGCGCAATGAGATTTTCAACCCAAAATTTCGCATGCTGTTGTTGATGAATAGCCGTTGGCTCATTAAAAAATAACGGAGCGGTTGACGTCTCAACAAGCTCGTCCAAAGAATCACACCAGTCATCGTCACCGACATCAATGATCCACACATCAACCTGCGTTTCTTTGATTGTGTGGCTGTTAACAACACTTGGCTGTATCCGACAAACCACATCAACATCATTTTGTTCTAAGAGTTGACACAGTTTATCGGGTTGCTCGCTATCAACTGCGATCAAACCCACTCGCAAGCAGATAGCCATGATGGTTTAGGTGTGTACCAATGATTGAATGGTATCCAGAAGTTCAGCCTCATTAAACGGTTTACCCATATAATGATTGACACCAATTTGTTCGGCTCTTGCACGATGCTTTTCGCCAGTCCGTGAAGTAATCATGATAATGGGTAATGATTTAAGTCGCTCGTCATGTCTGACGATGGTTGCCAACTCAAAGCCATCCATACGTGGCATTTCGATATCTAGCAACATGACATCCGGTTGGTTTTCTTGTAGTAGGGTGAGTGCATCGACACCGTCTTTGGCTGTGAGCACATCAAAGTCGTGACGCTCCAATAAACGTGCCGTAACTTTACGCACGGTAATGGAATCATCCACTACCATAACCAGCGGTGTTTCACGATCAGTTTTGTTGGTATCGATAGGCACAACACTTTCGATACTGGCTTCTTCCAATCGCAACAGAGCAAGGATATCCAGAATCAGCACCACGCGCCCGTCACCCAGAATAGTTGCGCCACTGAGTCCACTGACTGTACTTAGTTGGTGACCGACGGACTTCACGACTATCTCACGAGAGCCCATTAAGTCATCAACTTGCACAGCGACTGGATTGTCAGCGCCATGCAACAACAAGACAGGCACGGGCTTAGTGATATTTTCAAAACTGACAGATTTTTGATGCTCAATTAACGCACCCAAATATTTCAAATGATAATCAATACCGGCATAAGTATATTCTGGGTTGGGGTGGCTGAATAGTTCCTGCAGTTCATAAGGACTCACCCGTACAATACCTTCAATACTGCTTAAGGGTACGGCGTAAATTTCTTCGCCGATGTTAACCATCAGAGCTTGGTTAACCGAAACGGTGAAGGGTAGACGCACCGTAAAAGTACTGCCTTGGCCGATATCTGAATCAATATCAATTAAGCCGCCCATTTGTTTAATCTCACTAGCGACCACATCCATCCCCACACCACGACCGGATATTTGGGTCACGGTTTCTGCGGTACTAAAACCTGCTTCAAGGATGAGTTGTTGCAATTCATGTTTAGTCAGATGACTGTCTTCTTTGATTAATCCGCGTTCAATAGCTTTTTCGCGAATCACATGATGGTTGATACCACCACCGTCATCCGCTACTAGGATGACCACTTCTCCACCTTCTCGGAAAAGCTTAATTTTAATTTTTCCGGTTTCGGGTTTATTGGTTGCCATACGTTTATGGGGTGATTCAATGCCATGGTCAATCGCGTTTCTTAACATGTGCTCTATCGGTGCCACCATACGCTCTAAGACCGTCCTATCCATCTCTCCCTCAGCACTGATGGACATTTCAACAGGCTTACCAAGTTCACGACCAATTTGGCGTACGATACGGCGCAAACGGGGGACGATACTGGTAAAAGGCACCATACGTGTGCGCATTAATCTTTCTTGTAACTCGGTATTCACACGCCCTTGTTGCAATAACAAGGTTTCTGAATCGGAGGCCAAGGTATCGAGAGAGTCTTTAAGATTCAACAAGTCAGCTGCCGACTCACCAAGACTTCGCGTCAATTCTTGTTGACGATTGTAACGGTCCATTTCTAGAGGATCGAAATCTTCATAATCACGATGCCCTGATACTTCGCGACGATACACAACTTGAGCTTCAGTCTCGATTTCGAGGTTTCTTAGCTGTGTGCGTAGTCGTTCAACCGTTGCGCCCATTTCCTCAAGATTGGTGCGCAATTCTAAAATTTGCTGTTCTAAACGCGAACGGAAGATAGAAGTCTCACCGGCCAAGTTAACCAAGTTTTCCAGCGTATCAGAACCGACTCGAACGGCTTCTGCTTGTGTCGTCGGAGACTTTTGCGCTTCCTCGCGCTTTTCGGCTCGTCGCTCAGCACGCGACTTGAGTCGCATAGGGACAATGGTCGCTTGTTTTCTTGGCGAAGCTTGCTCAAGATCGTTATCCTCAGTCGGTTTTTCCTGCGTAAAGGTAGGGGAAACCACTTGTGCTGAATGGCTAGCTTGCGACTTTTCTGCAGAGATTGGTGCAGCAGGTCTGGGGATGGCGATCTCTTGAGGAGGTACAAAGGTTTCAGAAGCAAACTCGCCGCGCATGGCTGCAGTGAGCTTGTTAATATAGGTTTTCTGATGCGTCATAGAGCGTTTCGTTGAAACTTCTCTGACTAAGGCTACCAAATGATCTGATCCTTCCTGAATAACGCGTGCCATTCGAGGATCATAGTCGATGACTTTTTGGCCTAAATGCTCAAAATAGGTTTCCAACTCATGAGTCAGATCGCCGATAGCTGTTAAGCCGGCCAGTCGTGCGCCACCTTTTAACGTGTGTAAGTTTCTTTGTAGCAGATCGATTTGATCTTTAGCATCAGGGATTTCAATCCAATCGGCAATGACATCATCAATGCCTTCAAGAATTTCATCAGCTTCTTCCAAATAGGTGGAAAGAATTTCTTCATCATCTTCGCTGAACTCTAATGCTTCAACGGTATCAAGACCTGAGGGTTCGATAACAGGCACAGGCGCTTGAGCTTCTTGATCGAGTATTACCGAGTCTTCATCATCGACGATTATTGGATCTTCATCAAGTGTTTCGGCGGTTTCATCGTATGCATCAGAGAGTTCGAAGCTTGCAGGTGTTTCTGTGACTTCCGACGCATCGATTGTAGAGACTTCTGTCTCCAATGTCTCCTCAGCCGTTGTTACTTCGAAAGAATCAGGAATTTCAGGGATTTCGATAGATTCTGGTATAAGGGCGGAGATATCATCTTCTTGTTCAGAACTCAAGATATCGGCCGCAGGCAATGCATCAGCATCCTGTGCAGTATGTTCTGGTAAATTCCCCGTTTTGGCGACAGCTTTGATTCTATTGATTAGTGCAGTAGGATCGGCAACAGGTTCACGCTGTTCGATAGCATTGACCATATCCAATAACTTGTCATGTGTTTCTTCGGCGAGGGCTAACAGTTGAGGAGTCGCCGGGAATAGCCCATCCACCAAGGCTTCGTAAACATCTTCTAAAGCATGGCCAAGGTTACCAACACGATTGGCACCTGACATGCGCGAACTGCCTTTCAAGGTATGCATATTTCTTTGCAGTTCGGCAACTGCTGATACATCGTTGAGGTCACTTCCCCAGCGATCAGTCACTTCACCAATACTTTCTAAAATTTCTTGCGCTTCTTCGAGGAATATTTCCATCAAATCGTCGACTTCATAAACCACTTCTGAATCGGCTTCATTGACGTCGCCATGAGTATCCAATTCCATCGGTGCTTGAGGTTCTGAATGATAAGCTGGAGGTTCTTCAGCTACAAAAGCTTCCAAGGTTTCAAGAGATTCCGGAAGCTCTTCTTCTTGAGGTGCAGTAAACGCTTCTTCCAGGGTATGGGTGTCAGGTAAGTCTAAGGTGGCAGATTCTTCGACAGAAAGTAAATCCTCAAGGTTGTCCTCTTGATCATCGGATGGTGTTACCGGCAAAGCGTTATCTTCTGCGCTGGGTGACAGGGTATATTCGATCAAGCTCTCTGCGTTTTCGCTATTTTCTGACTCATGACTTACATCAATGACGTCATCACTCTCTGCATTGTCGTTTTCAAAGGACGCAGGTGGATTTAATAAATAGTTAATTTCCTCAGCTTCTGGTTCAGGCTCTTCGGATGTTACTGAGGATATTGCGTCGCTTCTGGGCTCTAAACTTAGTGAGTCTTCCGGTAAATTTTCATCTAATGAAAGCTCATCACTCTCTGTTTCTTCAAGGCTTTCAGTGGTTTCTTGTGGTTCGAGGTTTGTATCTGTTTCAGCGGATTCGCCGAATGCTTCAGGCTCAGTAACTGATAGGGGAGAAGTTTCTGTCGATTCGATATCGGCAATTGGGGTGGTTACATCGAATCGTTCTCTCGATGTGTTAGCAATATCAGCGATTTTTTGTAATAACGGTGCTGGGTCTGCAACAGGTCGACCGTCGCGAACAGCCTCTACCATGACAGCCAAGGTGTCGTGCACTTCTTCAGCCAACAGAACATGTTCTTGATGGGGTGTAAGAATCCCATCCACAATGCCTTCGTAGATATCTTCAAGTGCATGTCCTAAAGCGCCTATACGTTCAGCCCCAGCCATACGAGCACTGCCTTTAAGCGTGTGCATATTTCGCTGTAATTCCGCTACGATGGCAGTATTATTGACTTCTTTATACCAGTGATGCGTTGATTCACCGATTTGATCAAGAATATCCAAGGCTTCCTCGATGAAAATTTCCATCATTTCATCGAAAGGATAAATAACCGGTTGTTCCCAACTAGGTGTTGCTTCTTCAAGTTGGGAGTCAGCGAATACTTCATCGTCAGGTGCGTCATTTTGTGCGGCTTGGCTAGCTTGCGGGGTCGACTCCAGTGGTGGTTCTTCAAAATCTAAACCTTCGGATAATGCTGCCAGTTCATTTTCCAATTCAGTAATTGGAGAGCTTGCTGGCGTTGTCATATCCTCATCGCTACTCAAACTTAGTGCACTATTCTCTAATGCCTCGTTCGCCGTACCGGACTCTTCAAATGATTGCGACTCTGCAGAAAGGTTCTGTGATTCTGCAGCAGGATAATCAGACAGATCATAATCACCTTCTTCTGGGAGCTGCTCTGAATCTGGCTCTTGCTCAGGCAATGGTTCTAAATCTGAGCTGAGTGCTTCAAGTTCAGCAGATAATTCATCCGTGTCTGGAATGAATGTCGTCGTATCTTGCGATTCGTCTGCTGGCGCTTGTTCAGCAGGTAACTGATAACTGCGTAACTTTTGCAGGAGTGGGTTATCAGCAATAATATCTTGTTCTGCCGCAGCCTTATCCAACATATTATGTAGTTGTTCTAACGAATCATTGGCTAGCGTAAAGAAAGACTCGGGCAAGTTCGTGTAATTGATGAAGCGCTTGAAAAGCACTTCGGTTTCGCCTGCGAGTTCTTCAACTTCTGGCAGCATCGCCATATTAGCGCCACGCCTTAAAGTATGCATCTCTGCTTCAAGCTGGTTAGCGGCTTCTTCATTGTCAGGCTGGCTATGCCAAGCTTTTAAGAAATTGTCGGCATCAGTGAGAATTTCAACACCTTCGCTTAAGAAGATCGATAATAATTCCGAATCTCGCTCAGCGGCACGATTTAATTCCTGTTCTGCTTGTGCTTGCATAAGTTCTTCATAAATGACGGCAGTTCTGCCAATGAACTGAGCTGCAGACTCAAGATCTAATTCTTTATTCTGTTGTAAATTTTTAATCCCTTGGCTGAGAAATGACTTAACATCAGAAAGCAGAGCCATCGACTGATCAGAAATCTTCGCATCGCGGTTTTTTAACTCTTTGAATAACGTTTCTAGTGGAGAAACCACTCTTGCGATAGGGGTCACGCCGGCCATATTGGCGCTTCCTTTGAGAGTGTGTAAAGCTCTGACTAACTCATCACTGGTTTTTGGAGCAACCGGAGAACTCATGGATTTGCTCAGGAAGTTAGCGATATCTGTAATGTGCGCTTCTGCTTCCGTTGAGAAAATTTCGAGAAGAACCGGATCGATTTCTTCTTCCAAACGCAACTCGCTGGTATCAGGTACGGAGTGGTGTGGAACGTTTTCAGTTTCAACCTCCGGTGCTGAAATGGCATGGTCTTGGGTTTCTATGGCAGCCTCGTCGAGATCAAGCGTTGATGATTCTGATTGACCAATTAAGTCGCTCGCATCACTACCGCTACTGGCTGATGGTTGTTGTGATGTTGGTGTTTGTGATTGCGCTTCTAAAGCTGAAACCTCAGCGGGTGGTACGGCTAATGGTGGTTCTTCTCCTTTTGCCAAGGCATGGGCGCGCACACGTAACTCCTCAGCATTGACGTGCGGAGTACGATTTTCTTTAAATGCCAAAATAAGTTCGGGAAGCATTTCACGAGCATCACTCACCGCTTGTTTCGTGGGTGAGGTTGTATCAATCGTATTGTCGAGTACACGGTTTAATAAATTTTCGATAGCCCAAGCAAGTTCACCAATAATTTCGGCCCCCACCAATCGCCCGCTACCTTTCAAAGTGTGGAAAGAACGTCGAATCGTGCTCAAAGACGCCGAGTCTTCAGAGTCATCTAACCAGGAAGGTAAGAGATTTGAAATGGAAACCAGTTCTTCTTCAGCTTCTTCCAAGAAAATTTCGCGTACTTCATCATCGATAAGTTCTTCATCAACATCAGCTGATGATTGCATCGTGGCAGTTTGAGGTGTTGTTTGAGTGGGTTTAGGTTCTTCAGGTGTTTCAGCAACCGGCTCTGCAGGTATATCAACGGCATTAGCTTCTAAAATTTCACGTAAAATTTCTGCGCTATCATTGGCAGCCATTAATACATTGTCGAGGCCGCCACCTTGTTCTTCCAACATACCTTCTAGAAAATATTCGATACTTGTAATCACATCAGCTAGAGCATCCAATATTTTTTCATCAGGAATTTTATGCACGACCAATAATTGACTTTGTATGTACTGCGCGCAGATATCCAAAAGCTCAGCGGGTTTGTCTAAACCCACCATCGTCACTCCACCTTTAATTTCGGCGAGTTGTTTAGGGACATCCTTGATGAGTCGATGATCCCAAGATGAGGCCATAAAATCGATGATGGCATCTTTGGATTTTTGTAGGTTATTGCGGCTTTCTGTGAGTAAGGCCATTTTAGCATCGTCAAACTCAAATTGACGTGCAGCATCATTCTTTCCACCCTCAGAGGCTGTTTGTGACATATCGCTGGCTTTATCATTTTTCAAGCTTGATAAGTTTGCTTCAACAAACAAGAGCGCGCCAGCGATATCCATAATCAAAGCATCATCAGGTTCAACATTTTCATCGATGAGCTCTTTCAGTGAGTCCAGTTGTTGCTTAACGACATCGCGCGGCACACCTAAACCTAACATGGCTAAGGTATCGGATATCTGACGCAAAGGCTGCATCATAGATTGTAAATCATTAACAGAAGAACCCGATGAACGCACGAACAAATCAAGATTATCTTTGACACTCGCTAAGTCATCTTTGATGGCACCAACAACGGTTTCGATAGCTGCGGAGTCAGGCCCTTTAATTTTCGACCGTTGTTCCTCCAGCTTGTCGTTATCAGGCATCACTTCGGCAAGTTGGAAGGTTTGCTGAATAGACTGGACGCGAACATCCTGTGATTCAGACTTAGCCACATAGTAAAGTAGGTTTTTAAGTAGGTCGTTAGAAACATCGCTGTTTGCCGCAACTAAACCACTTTCCGCCATAGCACGAATGTGTTTATCGATTTGGCCCAAAAGCGCGTGAATAGATGCATTCTTAAATAAGCGATCTTCGCGAATGACAACTAAAAAACCATTGGCAACCCACCAAAGCGTACTAATGGAATTGGACGAGCTAATAATTTCCAGACGTTCTAACACCTTGTGCAAACGAGCAAAAGATTCTCTTAAATTGGTATTCTTTAAAATACCGAGCAGACCTTTTTGGTAATGATGACGGAGCTTCTTCGCCGTATCTTTAAGTTCTTGCTCGCTTCTTGATTTGTTGTCCGATACTTTTTGGCGTCGTTTTTCGATGCTGGATAAGTCAGGTGTAAAAACAGCACTTTCAGAAAGTAATGATTCGCCGCGTGTAGCCCGTAATTCATTAAGAATGGGTAATAAGACCATGGGGATATCTTTTTGGCCTTTTTGCACACGCTCTAAATAAACGGGCAGCTGTACAATACCCCCCATGAGTTCTTCTAACGCTTTATCGGTTTTAACGACATTATTTTCGGACAGCGCAGTGGCTAACATTTCTAGCTCTTCGGCCATAAGCGAAGCGCCATAAAACTCCAGCATTTGCAATGTACCACGCACCTGATGCAGGCAGCTGATACAAAAACGAATTTGCGTCAGGTCGTCGCTATTTTCTGCATAGGCTTCCAGTGCTTGTCTGGCTTGATCGAGTGTCTTGTTGACTTCTTCTCTAACCCAACCTAAAGCAATTTGATCGTGTTTACCCGACATATCGACTCCGCATTCTACCCTGTTTTAATTTGCTTATGCGGTACTTTTAAAAACGCTAAGCAATTTTTATCGTCAATTCTCGACATTTCTGGGTGCTTCCAGTTTGTGACTTCGCCAGGAGCTAAAACGATTAATCCGTCCGACTCCAAGCGCTGCACCAAATTGTTAAGAATTTTATTTCGCTGTGGTGGTTGAAAGTAGATAAGAACGTTTTGGCAATAAATGATGTCGTATTTTTGTGACGGCGCATGCGCTAGATCACGAATATTGCCCTGTACGAAACAGACTCTTTCCTTGATAATGGGAAGGAATTTAAAGCGCTCTTCACCTACATCTATCAAATAATTTTTACGCCAACGTTCCGGTAGTAAAGCAACTCGACGGCTGTTATAAACTCCCTCTCGGGCTATCGTTAATGCGGGATAGCTGATATCCATGCCAGTTACGCCATAATAAAATTTATTGGTCCCATCCGTGTCGCGCTTTACATCATTTAAGACCATGCTAAGCGAATAGGCCTCTTCACCTGTTGAGCAACCGACACTCCAAACGTTAACGTGATTTTTCTTGTGTTCATTAGCAATAATGCCCAGGCAATGTTCTCGAACCAATGCCAAACTATCGGGATCACGCGTAAAACGGGTTTCGTGTACTGTCAGTAAATCAACCAGATTTGCCCATTCCACTAAAGCCCGACTTCCTGCTTGTTCAGAGAGACTTTGAAAATATTCATCAAAGCGCTCAAAGTCGAGCTCGCGCATTCTGAGTGCCAGCTTGGTCACTAAGAATGCTTTTCGATGATGGGGTATCCATAAGCCAATACGTTCTTCTAGCAGTTTTTGCCAGTTGACGAATTCTCTGTCATCCATCGTGGGCAGGCTGTTGCCTTTGTCCCTGACGAAGTTCATTGATTGGCCATGTTTACTTTGTAATAACACCGAATAAACGCGTGATCATCATTCACTAATTTTAAGGTAATTTAAATCCAGCAACCGAGGCTTTAAGCTCATCAGCTAACTGCGCCAGCTTACCAATCGAGTTGGCTGTGGTATTGGTCCCTTCGGACGTTTGCGATGTAATCTCCTGAATGATATTCATCGTGTTGGAGACGTGGCCTGCAGATGCCGCTTGTTGACGAGCAGCATTCGAGATGTTTTGAATCAAGTCAGCCAAGTCTTTCGAAACGTTCTCAATATCTTCAAGGGCTGCACCTGCATCTTGCGCAAGGTGGGCACCACGCACAACCTCTGCCGTGGTTTGTTCCATGGAGATAACGGCTTCGTTGGTATCGGTTTGAATGGTTTTTACCAGTGCCTCAATCTGCTTAGTTGCATTACCGGAACGTTCTGCCAGTCGCTGTACCTCATCCGCAACAACCGCGAAACCACGGCCTGCTTCACCTGCCATGGCCGCCTGGATCGCTGCGTTCAAGGCCAGAATATTGGTTTGGTCAGAGATGTCATTAATCAATGCAACGATATCCCCGATTTCTTGTGAAGATTCACCCAGTCGTTTAATCCGTTTCGAGGTTTCTTGTATCTGCTCACGGATGGTATCCATCCCTTCAATGGTATTACGTACCACTTGCGCACCGTTTTTGGCGATAGCAACCGATTTTTCCGCAACCTGTGACGATTCTGCTGCGTTTGCTGATACTTGTTCGATAGAGACGGCCATTTCATTGATCGCCGCAGAAGCACCGGTAATTTCTTGGGCTTGGTTTTTCGAAGCCGTGGCGAGTTCTACTGCTGTGGCTTGCGTTTCTTCCGTTGCTGCGGATACGCGAATTACTGTGTCGTTGATGGTTGATACCAAGCTTCGGAGTTGGTCGATGGTGTAGTTCATCGCATCCGCTATCGCACCCGTAAAGTCCTCGGTTACTGTGGCGTTAGCGGTCAGGTCACCATCAGCGAGACCTTCCATTTCATCAAGCAATCGTATGATAGCTTGCTGATTACGTTCGTTTTGTTCTTTTTCTTTAGAGGCGAGAAGCGCTGAGTCTTTAACACGTAATTTCTCGATATTGCGCTGAGAAATGTACAACAAGAAGATGATGAGTAATACAAAAAGCAGCAATCCAAAAGAGATATAGGGATGTCCGTACCAACGCTTGGCGATACTGTTATAGCCATCGATAGCGAGAGGAAGTTTTTCGAGTTCGCTAGCGAGTTTAGAGGTTTCTGAGAAGATAATACTTGAGGCGTCTTGAACCGCAAATAACTCAGAGGTGTTCTTAATGATATAATCTACGTTGCCTTTGATTTGGTCGTAAACTTTGACAATTTCAGAGAGAGATTGGCGGGCTTCGGTATTTCGAACGCGGGAAATATCCATCACCACATCGCCTTCCAACATACCACGCAATACCTGACCGAACAAATCCACATCTTGACCAAAACTTTCAGCAGCTTCCGTTCTTCCTTCGCCACCTTGAAGGGCTTTACCAATTGATCCTACGATTTTTTCAGCGAGATAAATCTGCCGGGTGGCAATCCAGACTTGCTCGGAAGGCGCTTTCTTCTCCACCAACAAATCCACAACTTTCTCATATTCGGCCTGAGAGCGTGGTATCAATGTGGAGAGTTCGCCAATCACTTGATAAAGCTCTAAAATAGCACGCTCTTTCTCACGTATCAGAGTCGCATTTTTGTTGACTTGATCCCAAACAATACCCACCTGATTGATTTCTTGGTTGCGGATATCAGCGGGAGGAACATCTAACCCTAAATCCTGATTCCCCGAACGCAGTGAGTTGAATTTAATGCTGAACTGCTCGAGTGTTGTCTTCAATCCATCAAAGGCTTCTTTATTACCTAAAACCGATTCCGACGAGTTCTTGGCCAGCTGTTGCGATAATACGCGCAGATCACCGGCAAGCAGTTTGCGTTGAGAATCCTGACCATCGAGGTAGGTTCCGATACCTACGTTGGTCACGGTAGCGACAAAAAGGATAACCAGTAAAATAACTAGCGTTCCACTTCGCGTACGAGACTGATCGACTAATGAACCATTAGCAGTTACATTCATGACTTTAGACCCAACTTTTCAATGATAATGAATAAAACTTTCAATCCAAAAAACAATGACATCAAATAGCAACTTGCAGAAACGCAGGGTTTTCCGCTAGCGTATACAAACTGAAGATGAGCCAGCGTTCATCGTTTCGCTGGAAAGCACCGGATACAAACGATTGCACCGGACTATCAACTTCTATGGCTTCGTTAACTAATTCAAAGTCTTCAAAATGCTGTAAACCCAATACTTCATCAACAATAATGCCACTTACCGTGTTGTCGTGGTTAACCACTAAAATGCGTTGACGTTTATTGGCGTGCTTCATACCAAAACCTAAAAAACCATTTAAATCCATAACGGGAAGCAAAGTTCCACGTACATTCGAAATCCCCTTAACCCAAGGTTTAACACCCGGGACTTTAGTGTAATGTGGCATGATTAAAATTTCAGAAACTTCATCGAGGGGAGTCACATAGCGTTTGCCATTGAGTTTAAAGCCTACACCCGTCCAGAAGCGCTCCATTTCTTCCTGAGTCGGACTCGCCCCACCGATAGTTTTACTTCGGTGCTCAATATCGAGCAAAACCTCAAAAGGGTCTAAGTTTTTTACAGGATCTTTGGTTTCGTTGCTCATAGCCGTTTTTACATTTCCTCTAGCGCAGCAAAGTGGCAACTGTTTTTATAACAATTCATTTCCAACTCATCGATGTCCAAAGCATGTTAAAGTGACATGGCTGTGTTTTTAGTAAAATATAACGAGCAAATAGTCAATTTGCTGATGTTATGTGTTTAAAACAGAATTGATAGTATTCACCAAATTTTGCGGGTCGACGGGCTTGGTCAAGTAGTCACTAGCACCTTGTCGCATACCCCACATTTTATCGGTGGCTTGATCCTTGGTTGTCACAATGATGACAGGAATGTGCTCAGTTTTCGGATCTTTGCGCAATTGTCGCGTCGCTTGAAAACCATTTAAACCAGGCATGACGACATCCATAAGCACAACATCAGGCAAGGTCTCTTTGGCTTTTTCGATGCCATCTTCCCCGTTAGTCGCCGCTGAGACCTCAAAGCCTCGCTTGACCAAAATGTCTTTCAATACATGCGTTTCAGTCGGCGAATCATCAACGATTAATACATGCGTCATTCATATCCCCTTGTGTTTACAGTCAAAAGTGAACAATCTGTCATGTTGTCAAAGTTGTACAGATTATTCAAGTTGGACCTTGTGGATTTTTAACTAATTCAATACGTTGGCAAGATGCACTTCAAAGTCTTGCACACAATTATCATTTTTTTAGGTTTAAGACGACTCAGCGACATGACGGCTAATCGCTCCTAATAATTCATCGCGACTAAAGGGTTTCGTCAGGTATTGGTCAGAACCGACAATTCGTCCTTTCGCTTTATCGAATAAACCATCTTTACTGGAAAGCATGATAACAGGCGTATTTTTGAATGCCTGATTATTTTTTATAAGCGCACAGGTTTGATAGCCATCAAGTCTGGGCATCATGATATCCACAAAAATAATTTCAGGCTTGTGATCGGCTATTTTTGCTAATGCGTCGAAACCATCTGAAGCCGTCACCACATCGCAACCCACTTTTTTTAGTAGCGTCTCTGCGGTGCGGCGTATGGTTTTACTGTCGTCGATTACCATAGCTTTGAGGCCATCAAATCGCTTTTCCATTCACCATTACCTCTAAACAATCTTTTCTTAAATTGCGCTATCCCTGCTAAACCACACTATTGGAAACATAGCCTAATCCATTTGAATTGTTTTTGCTTGCTTATAATAAGACTTTTTACCTATGTGTTGATGCATAAACCACATTAAGTAATGCTTTCAATAGAGTAAGTTAGCTTCCACTCTTAAAGAAGTATCGACACTATATTGCGCAAATTCCCTCTTTACAAGTTTAGTCGCACATTTCAGCTTTGCTGAAGTGATTAGTGAGTTTATCTTATTTAATGCAAACCGTTAACGCTTTATCATTTGCTCACTATTAAATGATACTAAAACTTTAGTCTAAGTCGCTTTAGACAATCTTAAAGCCCCCAATAAATTAGTAAAATAGCAAGTATTTCTGGTATCGTGCCACTTGATAGATAACAGGGTGCCAGAACTCGGTGCGGTTATTACATCCGATATTGTCTTAGGTACACTCTAATTATAAATTGGGAGATGCTTGTGAAGCGTAAACTTGGTGTCGTTATGGACCCTATTGGTTCTATAAACCGAACTAAAGATAGCACTTATAAAATGCTACTAGAAGCAGAAAAACGCAATTTCGAAATCTTTTATATGGAACAGAGTTCACTATTTATTCGTGACGGGGTTTGCTTCGCATCTGCGCAAAGATTAACTTTCGATCCATCGCTCAATCCTCCAAAATCACATCAACTCGCTGAAGCGCAAAACAACTGGTATCAATTATCCCAAACAGAGGTTATCAATTTGGGAACCTTGGATGTTGTATTGATGCGTAAGGATCCTCCATTTGATATGGAATATATTTATACCACGCATCAATTGGATTTAGCAGAACGTGATGGTTGTCTCGTTGTTAATGCGCCTGGTACTTTAAGAAATACAAACGAAAAATTACTCACACAACACTTTACTGAATGCTGTGCACCGACTTTAGTGACACGTACTATCGCCCCGATTAAAAATTTTTTAGAAGAACACCAGGACATCATTGTTAAACCATTAGACGGCATGGGTGGGGCATCGATATTTCGTTTGCAACAGGGTGACCCTAACACCAATGTGATTTTAGAAACGATCACTCAACACCAAAAAGAAACCGTGATGGCCCAGAAGTACATTCCGGAAATTACAGAAGGGGATAAGCGCATCTTGCTGGTTGATGGTGAGCCTGTGCCTTATGCGTTGGCACGAATTCCAGCCCAGGGCGAGTCTCGTGGCAATTTAGCCGCTGGAGGTACCGGCAGAGCACAGCCATTGACCGACAGAGATCGTTGGATCGCCGAACAAATCGCCCCGTTTTGTAAAGACAATGGATTACTTTTTGTAGGTCTGGATGTGATTGGTGATTACGTGACAGAAATTAATGTCACAAGCCCGACGTGTGTTCAAGAAATCGATAATGCTTACGGCACCAATATTGCGGGTGACTTATTTGATGCGATTGAAAAGCGTCTTAAATAAAAAAAATCTCAGATTATGGATGATTCTTGTTATTGGTGTGGCTTTTATTTCCTTAGCTTTTATTTTCTCAATAATGGGCTCTTTAAAAACCACACACAAGCTTCCATCGGATTCTAGGCTTAATTTATATCAAGACCAATTGCTGACTTTTGGCACTTGGGTTGATATACAACTATTGGCTCGCTCTCAGGCTGAAGCAGACCAGGTATTGTCGCGTCTCGCCCAAGAATTTAACACTATGAATGCTCGTTGGCATGCTTGGCTTCCCAGTGCGTTGACGCAGCTTAACGCCGATTTACAATCTGGGCGATGGTTTGAAATAAACGCAGACATGTTATCGCTGATTGAACGAAACCGACAAGCTTATGAAGAATCTCGTGGCTTGTTTAATCCTGCTCTTGGCAAGCTTTTCGAATTTTGGGGGTTTTATAAAAATACGCCGAAGCGCGAGGCTTTACCCTCTACACAAGAACTCGCCTGGCTAATGGAAGCGCCACCGCAATTTCAACACATTGAAATACAGAATCAAAAAATCAGGGGAACGCACCCTCATCTGCAATTAGACTTTGGCGGAATTGCGAAAGGGTTTGGATTGAATGTCATTGCACAAGTTTTAAAAAATGCTAATATTTACAATGCATTAGTGAATGCTGGTGGGGATGTACGGGCTTTTGGCCAGCGAGGCAATCGTCCATGGAAAGTGGCCGTTCAGTCCCCATTTGGTCGAGATGTGCTCGGATTCATAGAAATAAAAGGGGATGAAAGTATATTTACCTCAGGGACCTACGAACGAAATTATGTGGTAGGTTCTCATCAGGTACACCACATTTTCGATCCGCGGACTGGATTTCCAACGCAAGGCATTGCCTCAGCAACAGTGGTGACTGATGACTCAGTTGATGCGGATGTGGCGGCTACTGCACTGATTATCGCCGGCAAGGAGCGTTGGCAGGAAATCGCAGAAAATTTACGTGTTAAAGCTGCTCTTTTAGTGACCGATAGTGGGCAATTGCTTATGTCCGAGAGCATGAAAAATAGGTTACAATTAGTAGCAAAGCCTAGTAACAACCAATAGCAATAACCCATTCGATTTGAGAGTATTATGTCGACGTCAACAGTACCTATGCAACAAGAAGCTTCTGAAAACGATAAGCTGACATTCACCATTTTTTTGGCCGCGGCTTTTCATCTTATTGTTTTACTCGGCGTAAGCTTCCAACTGCCTGATGCCTCGGAAAGTGACACTTCTCCCACATTGGAAGTGATGTTGGCCAATACCTTTACGGATCAAACCATCGAAGACGCTGACTTTATCGGCCAAGCTAACCAAGAAGGCGGTGGTAATGTGGATGACAAACATAAACCGACCGTTAAAGAAAAACCTGACTTTTCTGAACCAACACCCAACGAATTAAGTAAGCCGCAAGTTGCCCAATCGCAAACACAGAAGCAAGTTGAAACAGAGATCCTCACGACACGTTCACCGGATGCGCCCCGGATCAATCGAGTTGAACCGCAACCCCTTGAAGAAAAACCAGAAAATGAGCTATCTCAGGCAGATATTTATAAAAGAGCTTTTGAAATTGCATCATTGGAAGCGGAAATAGCGGATGAGCAAGAAGCTTACGCAAAACGTCCACGCAAAACCTTTATACGTGCAAACGTCCAAGCCAATAGTCATGCTTTCTACCTCGCGGAATGGACCGAGCGCATCGAAAGTGTAGGCAATCGCATTTATCCCGAGGAAGCGAAGCGCCGTAAAATTTATGGCCAAGTTGTGGTTTCCGTTTCGATTGCACAAGACGGTAGTTTGGTGGACTCCAAAGTGTTAACATCGAGCGGACACAAAGTGCTGGATGATGCAGCTCTGAGAATTGTTCGCCATGCCGCTCCCTTCAGCCCTTTAACACAAGAAATACGTAAAGATACGGATATACTCGTGATTACGAGAGTTTGGGAATTCCAATCGGGTAACCGAATCAAAACACGCTCGTAAATCATCATTTACCCATAACATTGGATAACAAGGTAGTGAGTTTTCAGAGCCTTAAAAATCATTTGCTTATCGCTATGCCTAATCTGAGCGATTTAAACTTTCATCGCTCCGTCACTTTAATTTGTGAGCATTCCGATGATGGTGCTATGGGTATCGTCATCAATCAACCAAGCGGAGTTCAGCTCATCGATTTGTTTGAAGAGTTGGACTACGAAGTCGATTTTCATGTAGATGAAAGTCGAGAGGTGCTCAGCGGTGGTCCTGTGCAGGTGGATAGAGGTTTTGTGATTCATCGTCCTTGCGAGCAAAAATGGCAATCGACATTGCAAGTCAGCGACGAGGTTTGCGTAACGACTTCGCTGGATATCATCAAAGCCCTAGCAGATAACGCGGCCCCCGTTGATAGTTATATCGCTCTGGGTTACGCCGGCTGGGAAGGTGGTCAGCTGGAAGAGGAAATTTTACAAAACTCTTGGCTGACGGTACCTGCCACTGCCGATATTATCTACAGCCTGCCGTACACCAAACGCTGGGAAGCAGCAGCTAATTTATTGGGTATTGATATTCACCATATCTCGCGCGATTTCGGTCACGCTTAAAGGCGCTGGATTATGGATATGCCTTCACCAAAGCCAGGCCGTTATCTGATTTTTGATTTTGGTACCAAACGCATTGGTGTTGCAGTAGGGCAGACCATTACCGGACGAGCCCAACCCGTCAATCCACTCAAAGCCAAAGATGGCATACCGCAATGGCCACAAATTGAAGCGTTAATCAAAGAGTGGCAGCCGGTAGGTTGTGTTGTGGGATTACCGTTAAACATGGATGGTACCGAACAAGAACTAACACGACGTGCCAGCAAATTTGCCAAGCGTTTACATGGGCGTTTTGGTTTATCGGTTTTTTTACAAGATGAGCGACTATCGACGGTAGATGCGAGACAAAGCTTATTTGATACCGGCGGCTACCGTGCTTTAAACGATACCTCTGTGGATGGTGTTGCTGCCACCATCATTTTTGAAGATTGGAGCCGACAACATGGATTCAGTAACACCTAAAGCCATAACTGGACGGGTTAAAACGATTGACAATTTTCAAGTACTTTCTCGGCAACAAGCAGCGCCAAACTTCCTACAAATAACTCTGCAGTGTCAAAACCCTTATCAAACAACGAGTGACGAATCTCAATCAGAATGTGTGGTTGACTTTGTCTGTTTAGAAGATAAAAAATTTCCATTACATTGGGGAAGTGCGAACACAGCGCAAATATATGTACACGAAAACCAAGCGTCATTATTCACTGTGCTAGCGCAACTCTGTGTTCAAAGACAAAGTTGGCTGTGGCAATCAGATGTGCAAATTTTACTGATGAATGCCTTATCCGTGTTTCACCTTCCTTCGATTTTACAACAGCTAGAGCAATCGCAAAGTGCATCGAGTTTGCGTGATTCATTAATCGTCATTGCGGAATCTGAACATACGTGGCCTTTTCGTCCAGCACCCTCTCGTTTGGTTTTGCCCTATGTGCCATCGGATGTGATTGCCTGTATTCCCTTGTTAGAAGATAAAGGTATTCCTTCGCGTTTATGTCATACGGAGATGCAGCCAGGGTGCTTTGAAGGTTCTACTGATGAATTATTAACAAATGCCGTTTTGCCGAGTTTAACTAAAAAAAATGTGGTACCTGAAATCATTAAAATCGTTTAATAATACCATCGAAAACGGATTTATGACGTCAATAAAAGTTAACTAAAATTGAATTATAGGTTTTTGAGCAATAAGTCAATGATAGTTAACTGATAGGTTGAAAAATTATTCTTTCTCTAACTCTTCTGGTTTTTTCTTCGGTTCTGCAAAGCCTATAAGTAAGAAAAGCGAGTACGCAATCAATAATGATAACACTTGATATGAACTGCTATTGCTTGAAGTATAAGCATTATACAAGAGACCTAAAAGACCAAGAGCTTGCATCTTCCAAATCCATTTTGGTCCTTGTACCGGCTTTATAAAAAAATGATAGTAAGCAATACCACAAGCTGTCAAAGCTAGCATAAGGGGTATAGCTAAGTAAAAAAAATCACTCAAAATTTTTTATCTCCTACTGCCTGGCCCTACACAACCTGCCGGACAGTCCTGACGAAAAGTATTAGCTGCTTGAGCGAAACCAACCAATCCTCCAATGCAGCCTGGTACAGCGCCGAGTCCACAACTTACACCAGCAGCTGTTGCATAAAAATACATAAAAAGCAAATCTCCAACATCACAGTTAATACATTTTGCTTTATCTTCACCTTTGTCCGGGCAAGCACCTAGACCTAGTTGTTCACATGTGGTCGATCTTGCTAAAAAACTGGGTGATGTGAATAAATCAGCACCTGTGTTCAAACTTTTGCCAATAGTTGCACCTGATAATTGACCTTCAATCACTGAAAAATTTGCTATTGCTTCGTAAATGCCGCCTTTCGCCCGCAAACTATCTGTATTGCTAACGATGGTGCTTTTTGGAACGCCTTCGATAGAAATCACTTGAGGTACTCCATTGACGCTATAAGTGACAGATTTTCCATGTTCTGCTGCGAAGAAAGAAATCTTTTTACCATCCAGTGTAAATTCTGCAACACTACCATTACTTGAAAATGTCATTTCTAATGAACTACCGTAAGCATCAGTAAAAATCAGGCGTGATTTCCCAGTATTTTCCCTTACATAGGTTTTCATATTACCGGCAACATTGGTTATATCGCTGAGTAAAACTTCTGGATCGTTACTAGTTGCTAGTACGGCATCGCTGCTAAAAGTAAACAACAATAAAATTAAACAACTTAAAACCCTCATTATTTTTTCCTTATTTCCATTAACAATACTTCGTACAGTTTTAAGCAGCGATAACACCATATTCTCCGAATGTTTCTGAAGCTGCCAGAAATATTTTATGACTTTCATCGATGTCTAAAAACGAAAATATTCTGGAG
>JBCCZV010000021.1:0-42219 GCA_039187085.1 Pseudomonadota bacterium | reverse complement strand
TCTAGCCTGACTAAAAAACCTAACACCCCTTGCCCACATGATCGCATCCATGGCTTGACTCAACAAAACAGCACAGCAAGCTTACCTCGACAATCTAGCCCGTTAAAAATAGGAGAATAATACCATGTTACAAGATGAGTATTATGTTATGGGACGTGAAAATAATGATAACCACCCACTTTTTTCTTGGGACCAAAACAGTGGAAAATTCGGTTTAGGAAAGCCAATAGAAACTCAAGAGCCTGTGAAACTTCGTCTAGGTGAACCGATTTCACCAAACTTTCAGTGGGTAGACTTTCATAAGCTTCCTGATCCCGTATTTTCAAAACGCATTATGGATGTGCTGGCACCCATGCATCTTTACGGCACTCAACTGATACCTGCCAAAGTACGCAATCCTAATGGTGGCCCTTTTGATGAGCCACGTGATTATTGGTTTATGCATGTCTGGAATCGCATTGCTTGTTTGGATAAAGAGCGTTCAAAAATTCGCACCAATTCTCGTGGTAATCGCATTTTTGCCATTGATAAGTTGTTTCTTAACGAAAAAACGTTAGAGCATGTTGAATTGAAGCAACGATTGGTGTTTGAGCTCGCTGAGAAGTTGTCAGTTCTTTTGGTTCATGAAAGCGTCAAAGATGCCATTTTATCCGTCAACCCTGTTGGCTGTCGCTTCTTTAAAGCCTCAGAGTGGAATACTGCTATCGTTTTTAATTAGCCCGAAAAGCCGACTATATTGCTGTGGACTCACATCAAAACGCTGCAAAAATGCCCGACGAAACCCGCTGGTGCTATCAAATCCTGCGCGTTCGGCAATTTTCTCAATGGATAATTGGCTTTCTTCTAACCATTGTCGCGCTTGCTCCAGACGTAAATTTTTTAAATAATTAATCGGGGTTGTTTGAAAGTGAGCTTTAAATTTACGCTGAAAGTTTCGATGACTCATATTGCAAAAATCTGCAAGGATGGCAACATCCATTTTTTTATGCAAGTTTTGCAGCATATAATCACTCAAATCGTCAAAACCGGTATGCGCTTTTTCTTGAAAGGCCAACGGAGCAGAAAACTGCGCTTGATGACCAGGCCGATGAAAATAAACGACTAATTGACGTGCCACTTTAATCGATGTTTTTTTATCAAAATCTTCTTCAATCAGCTTTAAAGCTAAATCAATACCTGAAGTAATACCTGCTGACGTATAAATATGATTTTGTTGTAAATAAATGGCATCACTATTCAATTTTACTTTCGGAAAACGTTGTGCAAACTCAGCAGCATGGGCCCAATGGGTTGTGATGGTTTTGCCATTCACTAAACCTGCAGCCCCCAAAAAAAAGACACCGGTACAAACAGACACTAAACGCCGTACTTTGGAGGCTTTGTGTGTTAGCCACTGTTGGTAAACTTTATCATCACAAAGCTTCCTAGCACCTCTGCCCCCAGGCACAATCAGAGTGTCAATTTTTCCTTGCCATTGCCCATTCTTATCAACCTGCATTTTTAGATGTGATTCTGATTCGACACTTTTGCCATCGAGAGAAATTAATAGGATTCGGTAACTGTCAGGATACCATTGGTTCACAATGTGTAACGCATCTAACGGCCCTACACAATCCAATGATTGAAAGTCAGGATACAGTAAAAAAGCTATCGTCTTTTTTAAAGGCTTAGACATTAAAGGTTTTGTGCTTGGCATTTTTCGTCTTTTTATTGGCATAACGCCGTTGGCTTTAAAGTATAGAATATCCTGGAAATCTGGTAAACCCATTCTAAAAGAGACACTTTATGACGATACGACAATGGCTTTTTATAGGAACTCTCAGCATGCAAGTGATATTATCTTCTTATGCCCACGCCGATCACGATAGGAAAATTCAAGTCGGTATTTTAATGTTTGAAGGTGTTCAAATTATTGATTTTTCTGGCCCTTATGAAATTTTCGGCCAAGCGGGCTTTAAGGTGTTTACGGTGGCTAAAACTCAAGAGCCATTGAAAACCGCTATGGGGCTTGAGATTATTCCCGCATATGATTTTGATAACGCTCCAAGCATGGATATTATCTTAGTGCCTGGTGGATCAGTCTATCAAACGTCGAAAGATAGAAAAACACAACAATGGTTGCAAAAAAATAGCGCTTCTGCCCAACATGTCTTATCCGTGTGCACGGGCTCAGATATTTTAGCAGAAGCCAAACTTCTCGATGGCCTTTCTGCAACAACCTTTCATCGACATATTGGACACTTTGCAAAAAAATTTCCGGATATCACCCTTAAACCTGAAGCGCGTTATGTCGATAATGGCAAGATCATTACCACGGCAGGTTTGTCTTCAGGTATTGACGGCGCATTGCATCTCGTGAGCAAAATTAAAGGTATCGATTTTGCTAAAACCGTTGCTTTACACGTGGAGTATTTTTGGGACCCTGATAAACCGACTTTGATTCGTGCCACACTGGCCGATCGTGTTATTCCTGATTTGGATATAGATTTCCCTGAAGAAACTCAAGTGCAACGTGTAAAATCATTAGGAGATAAAACTTTTTGGGAAGCACATCACGAAGTTGCGTCGTCGTTAGATACGACTAAAATTTTAGATCTGATTGATGAAGCGATGTTGTCTTATCAGCAATGGAAGCCCACCAAGCATTCCGATCGTTTCACCAAAGCTTGGCATTTACAAGGACCGGAATCATGGACTTTAGAAATTTCTGCCAAAACGGTATCGGACAATAAAACGCGCATTGAATTAGTCGTTAATCAACGAACCCAATAACCTTGGTGAGTGGGTTACGATTTTCTTGCGTAACCCCGCTTTACTCACGTGATTGATACTCTTCTCTTCTTTTGGGTTCAGGAAATAACTCGGCCATTGATACGGTCGAACCCCCTGCTTCTATCACGCGAACATGACGCCGGTTTAATTCACGTGGTTCAGCAACACCACAAGAATGCGCGATCAAACCAACACCGTAGACAATTTTATCAGCATAAGCTGTCACACGTTGGGCTTTATCCTTTGGCACTAACCCTCTTTGCAAATCTTTTTTGTGTGTGGTGATACCGGTTGGACAGGTATTTTTGTTGCATTGTAAAGCTTGTATACAACCTAAAGCGAACATAAAACCTCGTGCTGACGTACAAAAATCCGCACCGGTACTTAATGCCCAAGCCACTTTACCCGGTGTAATTAATTTGCCCGATGCAATCACTTTAATGCGTTCTCGCAGTCCAAACTCGATTAATAAGTTAACCACTAAAGGCAAACTTTCACGCAATGTCATACCGACATAATCCATTAACGGTTGAGGGGCAGCACCTGTTCCACCATCCGCACTATCAATGGTGATAAAATCTGGCGCGCTTTTGATTCCTCTAGCATGAATCTCAGTAAATAACTCTTTAAAAAATTCGGTTTGCCCTACTACCATTTTAAAGCCAACAGGTTTGTCTGTGATTTTACGAATGTGTGCAATCATATCTAACAAATCCGTCACCGACCGTATATCTTGGTGGCCATTGGGGCTGATAGAATCGCTGCCGATTGGGATCCCTCGAATCTTGGCTATCTCAGCGGATACTTTAGCACCGGGCAGCATGCCACCTTTACCGGGCTTGGCACCTTGGCTCATTTTTATTTCGAACATTTTGACTTGTTCGTGAGCAGCGATTTCGGCTAATTTTTCATCGCAAAGCTTGCCATCTTGGGTTCTAACACCGTATTTTGCGGTTCCAATCTGAAAAACAATATCGCATCCCCCTTCAAGATGAAAAGAGGATAGCCCGCCTTCTCCCGTATTCATCCATATACCGGCTTCTCTAGCGCCTTTAGATAATGCTAAAACCGCTGGTTTAGAAATAGCGCCATAGCTCATACCCGAAATATTTAAAAGAGAACGTGTTGTGTAAGGGTTGCCACAAGATTCTTGACCAATCGTCATGGCGCGGGATTCAAGCGCTTCTTCAACCAGTTTGGGGAAGGGACTATTTAAGAAAATATGCTCGCCTTCGATGTTCAAAGGTCGGGTTGAACCAAAGGCTATCGTGGTATCGACTTTTTTCGAAGCACGGTATACCCAAGAACGCTCTGCACGATTAAACGGTAATTCTTCTCTATCCATAGCAAAGAAGTATTGTCTGAAGAACTCGCCGAGATGTTCAAACAAATAGCGAAAACGACCAATGACTGGGTAATTGCGGCGAATAGTGTGTTCTGTTTGTGTTTTATCCCAGATATATAAACTTATCAATAAAAGTATGCCAATACCCACAGCAAAAAGTAAGGTTAGCGCACCCCATTCAATGACTGCTTGTGCCAATTCATGTAAATTATCCATGACAAACTATCTCTTTGATTTTATAAAAGGCTTTTATAACACTCTTAGCTATTCAGAGTCGATACCGAGTTATCGTTATTTTTATTGGTTCATTGCCATTAAAAACACTCACTCAAAATTATTTTTCTCTGATCTTGCTCGTGCTTCATTTTGACACACTCTCTGAATCGTTATTTTAATTTTTTCTAATTATTTGAAAAAACATTAAATTCGTTAGAAATGATGATTCACCAACAAAAAGTTTCTCTCGAAACAGTTGTTAAATGTTTAAAGATACGTTTAACATATTATTTTTATGTATCCGCATGAAAACCTTTTTAACCAGCATTTGATGCTGATTTCCGTATTGTTTCGTTCGTAAGGCGTAAGAAAAAAGACTATGTTTTTAGCAGTAACAGGACGTGTTATTAAAACTTTTAGTGACCCGACATTTGGTCTCATGGGACAAGTTGATTTCGCAGGTGTTACAAAAACTATCAATCTTTCATTTGTACCAGAAGTAAAAATTAATCAATATGTGATGGTTTATATCGATTTAGCATTAAGTATTGTCCATAACGAAACAGCATTCTCAGAAGGCAATACGATTTAACATTCGTAAAATACTGTTTCTTGTTCGAGGAATTAGGGCCACTAAACTATGCAGCATAACTACCCATTTCAAGTGTCGGAAAAGATTCTCGCATTATCCGATCAGATACACACGGTAGCGACACAACCCTGGACTATTATGGATGTTTGTGCCAATCAAACACAATCCATCATGAAATATGGTATTCAACAGTTACTACCTACTTATATCAAGCTAGTACATGGTCCAGGCTGCCCGTTAAGTGTTACCCCCCATTCTTCGATAGATGAAGCGATTGCCATCGCCCAAAAGCCCCATGTCATACTCTGCACGTTTCCTGATACTCTACGTATCAATGGTACCCGTAGCCATCTTTTAATGGCACGTTTTGAAGGCGCAGATATTCGTACACTTTACAGCCCTCTCGATGCTCTAAAAATTGCTAACGACAACCCAGATAAAGAAATTGTTTTTTTTAGTGTGGGTTACGAAACCATCGCACCCGCTTTAGGCTTAGCGATAAAGTTAGCTTCCCAAAAACCTATTAAAAATTTTTCTGTTTTACTGACTCAACTATTAATACCTGCTGCGATTGAAGCTGTTTTAAGGGATAACGATACACAGTTTCAAGGTCTTTTAACGGCTGGACACATTTGTAGTGTCATGGGATATCGACACTTTGAATCCATTGCTAAGAGGTATCAATTACCTATTGTGATATCCGATGCTGATCCAGTGGCTATTTTAACCGCCATTTTAACTTGCATTGAACAATGCGAAGCCCAAGAATATAAGGTTATTAACCAATATCCACCTTGCTCTAACGAAAATGGTAATCGACTTGCTCAACAAGCTATGGACGAAATTTTTGAAATTAGTGACCAACAATGGCGCGGTATCGGACATTTACCTCAAAGCGCTATGAGAATTAACATAGACTTTCAAAGGTTTGACGCAAGAAAAAAGTTTGATATTCGTGTAAAAATTTATAACATCAAAACCATTTGCCGAGGTGGTGACGTGGTTAAAGGAAAATGTAAGCCAACAGATTGCTGTGCTTTCGCCAATAAGTGTACTCCAGAAACCCCTTTAGGTCCGACGATGATTTCTAGTCGTGGTACGTGTGCGGTTTATTATCATTACCAAAACGATGATTATAAACCACTTAAGTTGATTTTTTCTCACAACAAATAACGCCGCTTTGCTAACAAAAATGACTATAAGGCCCATGACATGCGTGATTACTTGATAACTCAACCTGTAAAGTCTGTGATTACCATGGCACATGGTGCTGGCTGTAAAGTGACAAAAAATTTCATGGATGACATTATAAAACCCTTGATTAATAACCCCTGGATGGACACTTCCAGTGACAGCAGTGTTTTGCAATGGTCAGGTAGAGCACTGGCATTTAGTACTAATAATTATGTGGTTAACCCTTTATTTTTCTCTGGCGGTAACATTGGTGATTTAGCTTTAACGGGAACACTCAATAATTTAGCCATGAGTGGCGCACGAGCCAAACATTTGAGCTTAGGTTTAATTTTAGAAGAGGGATTATTGATAGATGACCTCAAGCAGGTGATTCAAAGTTTATCAATTCGAGCACGCCATGCCGGTGTATCCATTGTTGCCGGTGATACGAAAGTCATTGATACTCGAAATAAACAAGAACTTTATATTAATACAACAGGTATTGGTGCGCTACATCCCAATGCATCCAGTCTCGCCGCAGACATAGAAGAAGGGGATAGCGTCATTATCACTGGTGATATAGGCCGACATGGATTAGCGGTTATGATAGCCCGTGACGAACTCGCCATGACCTCTAATATCGAGAGTGACTTGTGCTGCCTAGTAGAACCTATTATGTCACTTTTGGATGCTGGCATTCCCATAAAACGTTGTCATGATTTAACGCGTGGTGGTTTAGGTGTTGGTATTATTGATATTGCCACAGCTTCTGATTTTTCTTTTATTTTAAATGAATCGGAGATTCCGATTTCACCCGCGGTTGATTCGGGCTGTGAGCTTTTAAGTATTGATCCTTTGTTTGTGGCAAATGCCGGCTGTGCATTGATTGTTGTTTCTGAAGAATATGCAGAAATGACCGTGAATTCTTTACAAGAATATAAAGTGAGTATGCAAGCTCGTATCATCGGAGAATGTATAGGACGCGATAAAACATCATCCGTATCGGTGAAAAGTGCGTGGGGCACTCACCGAAAACTGGCATTACCTCCTGGAGAAAATTTATCACGAGTCTACTGAAGTTTTTGTTTTTTGAATTGTCGATGTAAAAACCGATAGAAAATTCTCAACACATGAAAAAAATAATCGTAGATTGATGGTAAGGTTTTCACATATTTTAAGTCAATCAAAATAAAATCAAAAGGTTCATTAAATTCACTCCAGTTTTCATAGTGCTTAATCACTTTAGCGCCGTAACGTCTTTGCATTAGCCGTGAAAAACCATTTTTTTTTCTCACATGCGCAGCCAGATAACGATAATCAATATCACGCATGAGAACGGCTAATTCATGTAATAAAAAATCCAGATTTTTGATACTACGATATTCTTCGAGTACCGCGATGCTATCGATGTAGCCGGTTACTTTTTGTGTTTCGCGTAAATCTGCCGATGTCGTAAAGTAATTATCTGTCATATCATCATACGCATGTGTTGCGGTCACATAACCAACCGGCTCATTTAACCAGTAAAGCAATAAACCTAACGCATTTTTATCTTTAAAAAAACGATAAAAATGCGTTAAATCTTCTTGCATACGTTCAGGAAAACAGGCTTTCTCTATTTTCATCATCGTGTTGCTATGTATCTTGATATCGATCAAATCCGCTATCAATGCTAAAGGAAAGCGATACAAGTTTTTTTTGTAAGGTGGCGTCTTACCCATAGATGACAACATGATTTCTGATGACCTTTTATCTTTGAAGCGATGATGTGCTCAATGCCGATTTTTTAGTAAACGCTTGTTTAAATAACTTCTTACAAAATTAGAGAGTGACCTTGATCTTATTGATGGCCTGTGAGATATTCGTACTCAGTTTTTGTTATAAAATAATAAAAACATATCAGATGAAAGCGATTTTATCGACTTCATCTGGCAATTTGTTATGACTTGATCAAGAGCGTTTGTGTAGCTCTTGTTCTTCTTTTCTTATGCTCCTTTCTGTTTTTTCTTGCGATACATTTTTCTTTGCACCATTTTGCATCATAAACAGTGTCACTTATTTTCTGCACCTCCCCACAAATATTACTGAACAGTTGCATTTAAAAAACAAATAAGCTACTGTTTATACGTTCAGTTGATCAATCAATAGCCGCTGAGAATATTTTGGACAAGCTTTCATCGACTTCGAATAAACGCAAAATCATCCATATCGATATGGACTGTTTTTATGCTGCCGTGGAGATGCGTGACGACCCGCGTTTACGTCATCGCCCTATAGCTGTCGGTGGTTCTGAACACAAAAGAGGCGTTATTTCAACATGCAATTATGAAGCAAGGGCCTATGGCGTTCACTCTGCAATGGCTACCTCACACGCGAAACGCTTATGCCCACATTTATTGGTTGTTCCTCATCACTTTGAAAAATATCGTGAGGCTTCGCAAGCTATCCGCACTATTTTTAAGCAGTATACGAAAACCATTGAGCCGCTTTCTCTCGATGAAGCCTATTTGGATGTTACCGACTCCCAACACTGTCGCGGTAGCGCCACATTAATGGCCAAAGCCATACGACAAACGATTGCCGAAGAATTACAGCTTACGGCATCAGCAGGCATTGCAGCGAATAAGTTTTTGGCAAAGGTTGCTAGTGATTGGAATAAACCCAATGGTCAATGCGTCATCTTACCAACAGAGGTCGATGCCTTTATGCGACCACTACCGGTCAAGAAATTACATGGCGTTGGAAAGGTTACTACCCAAAAATTGCATGATTTAAATTTTTTTACCTGTGGTGACTTGCAAAAAGCGGAAAAAACATTGCTGGTATCTCGATTCGGTAGTTTCGGTGAACGCTTATATACCTTGTGTCGTGGTATTGATGAACGTCCCGTTCAAAGCGAATGGCAACGACAATCTCTCAGTGTTGAGCATACCTATGTTAACGATTTAGCGGATTTGCAGGATTGTTTACTGCAGGTGGCAGCACTGACCGATGAGGTTACGCAACGGTTTGAGAAGTATCGAAAGCAATATGCTGTCAAAAAACTTTTCGTGAAAATGAAATTTAATGATTTTACGCAAACGACTGTTGAATGTCGGGCAGACTTCATCAACGCCAACGCATTTGCTGCTCTCTTTAAACAAGCTTACGAACGGTTTCAACGGCCAGTGAGACTTCTTGGTGCAGGCATTCGTATGACGCCCAAACTCACCACTTTTCATCAACTCAATCTTGATATTTAAGTATTCGTCTGTGCATCAATGGATTGCAATCAACAAAGTAATACGCGTATTCTTTCTATTCATTTTAGAACTCACGAGGAACTTAACATGATCGCTCGATCTTTTCTGCTTTTATCCATTCTTCTCGGATTGGCATCCAATCAACTCGTTGCTTCAGAAATTACTGAAGAAGACTTTGAAACCGTTCTGAAGGCAGAACGTCGTAGCGATGAAGAAAAAGCACGTGATGCTAACCGCCTTCCAGAGCAAACATTGAAATTCTTTGGCTTGAATAAAGCACAAACAGTATTGGAAATCATTCCTGGTCGTGGTTGGTATACACAAATCTTAGGTCCTCTTTTAGAGGAGAAAGGTAAACTTTACCTAGGATTGGGCAGCACATACGCCGAAAAAAACATTGTTGGTCAACCAGGATTTAAAACAACTTCAGTATTGAAAATTGATGTTGAATCCGGTCGAGCTCCAGATTCACGCTTTTATACATTAAGTGATTTCGATTTTGGTGTTAAAGACGTGGATTTGGTTTTAACCTTTAGAAACTATCATAACTTTGATGAAAAAGGCCGTAGAGCTATGAATAAAGCGGTTTTTGCAGCGCTAAAATCCGGCGGTGTTTATGGTATTGTCGATCATACACGTCGTCATATGCAAGAACATGACAATGAAAATCGTCGACGCATCGATCCTGTTTTAACCATCAAAGAAGTCATTGAAGCTGGATTTGAATTTAAGGATTTTAGTGATCTCCATTATCGCGCCGATGATGAGCTGCGTTATGAAGTGGGCAGAAAAACGGTCAAAGGCAACACTGATAGATTCACATTGAAATTTGTAAAGCCATAAAAAAAGCGAGGCCTAAGCCTCGCTAATCTTCTTCAGACAATCTTTTAATTCTCACTATCGCGAATATAGAAAGGTATGGATTGAATCGTTGTTAAACCTTCAGCACTTTTGGCTTCAATCACGACAACTTTCTCTAAATATTTCACAGCGTTTTCTGGCTGTTCAAAAGAGGCGACATTCTCTGGTGGCACCCAAATAATGCGTGACGAAGCATCCTCTGGTGGTACCCAAATAATCCGTGACACAGCATCTTCTGGTGGCACCCAAATAATGCGTGACGAAGCATCTTCTGGTGGTACCCAAATAATCCGTGACACAGCATCCTCTGGTGGTACCCAGATAATCCGTGACACAGCATCCTCTGGTGGTACCCAGATAATCCGTGACACAGCATCCTCTGGTGGCACCCAAATAATCCGTGACACAGCATCCTCTGGTGGTACCCAAATAATGCGTGACGAAGCATCTTCTGGTGGCACCCAAATAATATTTGATGCTGCATCTTCTGGCGGTACCCAAATAATGCGTGACGAAGCATCTTCTGGTGGCACCCAAATAATATTTGATGCTGCATCTTCTGGTGGCACCCAGATAATATTTGATGCTGCATCTTCTGGTGGTACCCAGATAATATTTGATGCTGCATCTTCTGGTGGTACCCAGATAATTCGTTGATCGATAACACTGGTGCCTTCAGGTGCTTCTAGAATACGGTATTCAACGTCACCACACCCTTTAGCAGAAAACTCATAACTAAAACCTGATTCAGAAAAATCATCGGCATGGGGCTTTGATTTAAATTCAGGATGACATCCTGTCGCAAAAGCTTGGGTTAAGAAATCGACATTGTCGATGGCAGATGAGCCATACAATTCGACTTCCATACGTTTTACATTGGATACATTGAAAGGCAGCGTTAACCATTCTGTTTTATCGGTTTTGGGAATATTAAACGATGCTAAAAGTTCATCATTCTCATCGTAAAAATGCACTGAGTTAAGCGCTTCATCTCCGGTAAAATCATTGAATATATCAAGGCTTCTGAAAATAACCGGTTCATCAAATTCAAATTGTACAGTACCGGCGGGTGCATCACTGGCGCTAGTCGGGTAGTAACAGCGTGTTTCACTGCAATAACCCGTTCGAGGAATTACTAGTGATTGCTGCGAAGTGTTGACAGAATAATCACCGCTGTAAAAAGGTGAATTCGTTTTATCATCCGAGGTATCAAAAACCACAGCAAGACTAGGTCCTTCACCATAATTTGCTGCTGAAATTTTTACGCCTAGATCGGAAAACTCATCATCAATGATATCGCCAAGAGTTGCGGATTCAAAATCAATGACATGTCCAAAGTGCTGCACCGAAGTTGCGTTTTCTGCGTGCAGTGTAGAAAAAGGGAGGGGAAGAAGAGAGAGAAAAACTAATTTATTCGAGAATAAGTATCTGTCCATATGACACCTTCAATGTGTTTCCAACTAAAGTTATTCTTAAACGAAAAAGCCATGTCTTTTCTATGGATGGCGAGTGTTACATTATCATCAAAAAGTCTTTTCTCAAAGAGCAAATCATGTTCGTAAATCCAATTTTTAGAACAATATTGTGTATTATCACACATTAATTCTGATAAAAACATCACATTACAACTTGATTTCTCTCAATAAAAAATGTGAATATTCGGCATTTTTTTTATTCCCATTCACTGCTCCGAGCTGCAAAAAAATTTATGACTCATCTATCAAATTTGCATTTCAAAGTTGCCTAATAGATGATAATGACATAATTATTCGGACTAAATAGAGAAATCCACGAATGACTATTCATAGACATATTCTTATTTTTTTTATTACTCTTTTTTTTTATACCCATTTAAACGCTAAGGAACTGCCTTTTGAAACCTTTACCGACCGTTTCATAGAGTCATTTTGGGAATACCAACCTGATTGGGCCATTTTTAATGGTTATTATAAGCACGATACTAAAGTTATCATTCCAAATGCAGCGAACCAAAAAGCCTACCGCCAATTTCTCGCTCAGCATTTGACGGCATTACGTCAATATTCGGTTGCAGACCTGTCATCAAGCCAACAAAGTGATTACTACATTATCGAAAATTTGTTATTAAAAGGTATTTGGTATCACGACGAATTACAAAGCGGTACTTGGGCACCTAATGTGTATAACGTTGGCTCTGTCATTGGACTTATCTTAAATACACCTTATAAAAGCTTGGAAGATAGGCTAAAAGTGATTTATCAACGTCTTATGCAAGTACCGGCTTATTACGCAGCTGCTCAAGCCAATATCACTCAGCCTACCAAGGAGCATACGCAATTAGCGATTGATCAAAACCAAGGCACTTATAATCTATTCAATAAAAACTTACCGGAGTCTTTAGAAAAGAGTCAACTGGATAAGGAATGGAAAAATAAAATAAAAAAAGCGAATGACAAAGCGCAATCTGCAGTAAAATCCTACATAACCTTTCTAGAAAAGACACAAAAAGATTTAGAAAAAAATGGTGCTAGGGAGTTTCGATTAGGCAAAGCCCTCTACGACAAAAAATTTAAATTGGAAATTTTCTCAGGGTTTAGTGCTGAGGAAGTGTACCAAAGAGCAGTTAAAGAAAAGGAACGTGCACACAAAGAAATGGCCGTTTTAGCACAAAAAATTTGGCCTAATTATTTTCCCAAAAAGTCTTTTCCCCAAGATACTTTAGTAGGAATTAAAACGCTAATCGATGAAATGGCTAAAAAGCATGTGGCTAGAGAGCAGTTTGTTGCTGAAATCCAACGACAAATTCCCATCCTTGCTAAGTTTGTGGATGAAAAACAACTGTTGGATCAAGACCCCACTAAACCACTTGTCGTTAGAGCCACACCTGAGTACCAACGCGGTATTGCAGGAGCATCAATAAACGCGCCTGGTCCCTATGATGCTGCAGCCAATACTTACTACAATGTCACACCGCTTGATCACTACACACCAGAGCAAGCAGAAAGTTATTTAAGAGAATATAACCACTGGATTTTGCAAATTTTAAATATCCATGAAGCTATTCCAGGTCACTATACACAGTTGTTACACAGCAATCGTTCAAAGAGCTTAACCAAGTCTTTATTTGGTAATGGCGCGATGATTGAAGGCTGGGCGGTCTACTCAGAAAGAATGATGCTCGAAAATGGTTATGGCAACCATGACCCTGAATTGTGGTTTATGTATTACAAATGGAATCTACGTGTGATTATTAATACGATTTTGGATTATCAAGTCCATGTTTTGGGTATGAAAAAATCTGATGGCCTGAATTTATTAATGAATGAAGGTTTTCAAGAGCGAACGGAAGCCGAAGGCAAATGGCGCAGAGTGACACTTACGCAAGTACAGTTAACCAGTTATTTCACTGGGTACGCAGAGATTTATAAATTCCGTGAGGAACTCAAAGCCGAGCAAGGAGAGAAATTTGATCTAAAAAGCTTTCATAATACTTTCCTTAGCTATGGCAGCTCGCCGGTTCCCATCATTATTGAGCTTATGAGAAAATAATTAAGTTTTAATAGGGGATACAGAGCGACCTACAAGGTTTTTTTTGGTCGCTCGAAACAAAAAATCCGTTTCTAGTTTTTTCGGATTAACCGGCCGACTAAAATAATATCCTTGGTATTCATCACAACCAATCTGTCTCAACACCTGTAATTGCTCGACAGACTCTACACCCTCTGCAATCGTTTGAAAATTCAATGTTTTAGACAAATCCACTATCGCTTGGATCAGTGCTTTTGAGCGCGGGTTTTCATGGCAATCATTAACAAAACAAGGATCTATTTTTACCACATTAACCGGCAATTTCATCAGTAGACTCAAAGAGGATAAACCCGCACCAAAATCATCAATTGAAAAATAAACTTGATTTTTCTGCAAGTTTTCTAAAGTTCTAATGGTAGCCTCTAAATTATTGATGACCATATTTTCAGTGATTTCAAATTCAAGATGCTCTAAAGGTATCTCTATGTCTTTTGAAATGTCATCAAACAAATGTAGCAATGTGGTTTCATCTTTAAAGGCTTCACTGGATACATTTAATGAAACACGTTGAATATCAAAACCTTTATCAAGCCAATCATGAATTTGTTGCGAAACATTGAATATAACCAAGCGATCAATATCTTGCATAACCCCTGCTTTTTCAGCAACTGGCATAAATTCATACGGTCGACGAATCCCTTCTTGCGTTGGCCATCGTAACAAAGCTTCAGCACCCACCACGCGTCCCGTCACTAAATCCACTCTGGGTTGATACAACATATTCAGTTTATTGGTACAAACTGCTTCCCGTAATTGTGCCTCTAAAGACAAGCGCGCACGCATCGTTTGATGCGTCTCTTCACAAGCATAACGATAATGTGAATGCGTCATCCTGTCTTTGTAGGTAGCTTTTTTAGCAATATCGATTAAAGCATCCGATTGATTGCTATCGATTCCTTGTACGGCTATGCCAATATTAAAATTAATAATTTCACGAGACATAGATTTTGCAATGTAACTTAAATCTTGATCAAGTTTATACACCCATTGATTGGCTTCGATTAATGAATTGACATGATGCAAAGCGATAAAAAAAGTATCATAATCAAAACGCGCGGCAAGCCCTTTTTTCTCTAATGCATATTTTAAAATAACAGCAACTTGCCGGATGGCATTGTCGGCTGTTTTTTTTGTAAAAACAGATTCATTCGTTTGGCAGGAATCAAGATGTAAGCACATCACAAACAAAGGCTTATCATCACTTCTGGTTAGCAGAATTTGTTCAAGCCAATGCCGAAACAAAAACGGTGTAGGTAATTCGGTCAGTGTGTCTAAAAAATACGGTTGTTTAGCGCTATCTACTGCATTGAATTTATGACGATTATCTTCAAAAATAATCAAAGCATAATGGTTATTTTTTGCATCTCCCATAAAAAAATGCAAGTAAAAACGTAAAGGCAGATTATCTTCGCCCACTCTCAACCATATTTCTTGAGGTGTTTTTGTTGTTTGTTCATTGGAATTTTCTAATTGTATTTCAATAAGATGTTGGTAAGGCCCCAGTTGCAACGCCTCAATGGGACTTCCTCTTTGTATTTCTTCCTGGAGCATCAAGAGTGTTTTTACTGCATTATTGACAGAAAACACCTTGCCCTCATTATCTAAAATACCGATCGGTATGGGTAACTGATTGATTGCCGCACTGAGTTTTTCTATTTCGTGGTTTTTTACGATTTCTGCATTGTTATCCAACATAGACTCTTGTATAGACTCAGAATTTTCCTCATTCATATGCATGAATTCATCCTTTCTAAAACCACGTTATTGAGTATGAGTTTTAACAATTGCGCGCTTTTATTCATCACGTGGTAAGAAAAAGTATAGTTAAATCGTGTAAAAGGCGTTGGACTTTAGACTAACCGGTTAGTCCAGTTCTCTGTATTCATGCTAAAATTTAAAGGCGTTGAAAAATTTCAAAAGCTTAACCTGTTATTGATTGAGAGGATGTCGATGGAAATAAGCGGTAACGTTTTAACCAATGGTGTCAAGGGCTTTAATGCAGCCAAAAAGCAAATGGCTGAAGCCAGTCATACTATTGCCACGTCATCAACCCAATCATCTAATGGAGGTGTGGCCGTTAGCGCTAATGAATTAACCAATGCTGTCATCGATTTACTCGTTTCTGAGAATGCTGCTAAGGCCAATGCCAAGTCGATTGAAACCGGTTCGGAAACTATCGGCACTTTATTGGATATCAAAGCTTAAAGGTAGCCAAAGTGATGAATCATGATTATCAACACTTCACTTTATCATTCACCTTTTGATAATCAACCCTCCTTTAAGGTCAATCAACAACAAACACCCAATAGTGATGAGTCTGTTACCGGTAACGAATCATCTAACGCTCCAGAGAGCTCATCTTCCCAACGCACGGATAATGCCCAACAACAACAAGAAGTTCGCGAACAACAACAAGAAGAACGTATCATTCGAGAGCTGAAAGCTCGGGATGTCGAAGTTAGAGCCCATGAACAAGCCCATGCCAATGTAGGCGGCAGTCTCGCAGGTGCACCGTCTTATTCTTACACCCGTGGACCAGATGGGGTGTTATACGCCACTTCGGGAGAAGTTCCCATTGATCTCTCAACAGAGCCTGGCGATCCTGAAGCAACCATCGCGAAAATGGAGCAAGTTATTAGAGCGGCTTTGGCACCTGCCGAGCCATCAGGACAAGATCGACGCGTTGCTGCACAAGCTGCAGCTATCGCCGCTGATGCCCGTTCCGAATTGAATCAAGTTGAGGAGAGCCCCACTGACAATACCAATTCCTCAGAAGATTCGCCAACTAGTGATGACCAGGCCACCACTAACAATACGACAAGCATTACTTCAAACGTTACCGTGCTCTCAAGTCGTAACCTCTCGCAACGCATTGATGAAACAGGCGCAACGAAGGATACACCATCTGCGCTAGGTACTCTCTTCAATCAAATTGCTTGAAACAATCCTTATCTAATATGCACCAAGTTTTACTATGGTAATAACCGTCTTTGTGATTAAAGCTTGGACTTGAATAGCATTTAGCTCATGACATTAACTGCTTTGTCATATTTATCTTTTACACTGACTGACGTTTTATTATGGATTAACGGTTTGCAACCAAACGTTTTATTTTCAGTGTTTTTACAGACCAAACACTAGTTATAAAGTATTATTTTTTTGTTCGTTTATCATAAAAAATACAATCACACAGAATAGAATGAGGATACTCATGAACAATATGCATCGTCGTCTAACCGAGTTTTTATTTTTACTTTTGCCACTGCTTACGAGCTGTGCCTTTGCTGAAAACCCAAGCAATCAGAAAGCGCGTTATATCGGTTTTGATCGTATCACTCGTGTCGAATTAGGCCCACGCCCACATTTTTTAGTGCAACAAATGCAGGAAAGTCCTTTAAAAGAAAAACTGCAACAATGTCGTAATCGTATTCCCTTTAAAACTGATTTTTCTATCGGCCATCGTGGCGCTCCATTACAATTTCCAGAACATACATTGGAATCTTACGAAGCGGCTATACGCATGGGAGCAGGCATTTTAGAGTGTGATGTCACCTTTACCCAGGATAAAGCATTAGTGTGTCGTCATTCACAGTGCGACTTACATACCACCACCAATATTCTTGAAATACCAGAATTAGCCGCCAAATGCAGCGAGCCTTTTGTTCCTGCTAATCTTGAAACGGGTGAACCTGCTACCGCGAAGTGTTGCACTAGCGATATCACACTGACTGAATTTAAAAGTTTGTGTGGGAAAATGGATGCTGCCAACCCTAATGCACAAACGATTCAAGCGTATTTAGATGGCACGGCTAATTGGCGAACCGATTTGTATGCTAACTGCGGCACGGTGTTGACCCATAAAGAAAGCATTGAACTCTTTAAAAAGCGTGGCGTGAAATTTACACCCGAGCTCAAATCTCCTAGTGTGGATATGCCTTATCAAGGTAACTACTCGCAACAAGATTATGCACAACAAATGATTAATGAATACAAAGAAGCCGGTATTAATCCTCGTTTTGTTTGGGCGCAGTCTTTTAACTTTGAAGATGTACAGTATTGGATTAACAACGAACCGCGATTTGGTCAACAAGCGGTTTATCTTGATAGTCGCGTTGATGAACCCGGTTTCGTTCCTACGTTGGACAATATGCTAGCGATTAAAGCACAAGGCGTTGAAATTATCGCGCCACCTATGTGGGCATTATTAACGGTTAATGCCGACAACAAAATCGTTCCATCAGACTATGCGAATCTCGCTAAAGCCGCTGGCCTTGATATTATTACTTGGACTATTGAACGTTCAGGACTATTAAAATTTAAAGGTGGCTATTATTATCAAAGCGTTGCTGAGGCTATCAACAATGATGGTGATATGTTTGAAGTGATTGATGTATTAGCCAAAGATGTCGGCGTTATTGGGATCTTTACCGATTGGCCTGCCACAGTAACTTATTATGCCAATTGCATGGGTTTGTAATTCAACTTTTGGGATCGCTAACTGATCTAAATGACTTGGCTATCGAGGTATACAATACCGGTATTTTTTGATAGCCATTAACTTTCCTCGTTGCATAATACCGATCGAGGAAAGTGATAAAGGTGTATTTCATGGATTGATACCTACAACCATTTCACTTATCCATAAACATCATTAATTTCTTATCAGTTTGCCGATTCCCTATTGAACACTTTTGGGAAATTATTCAATGAAACCTTTCGTTTATTTATCATTTTTGTTTTTTGTTACGACAGCTGTTGCAGAAACACCTCAAATTGGTGACTCGACGTTCCGTGTCGTAGAATTGGAATGTCCAGCTGAAAATAACTGTACCAGCATTGATCAATCTTTTTGTAGTCAAGAAAATGTGCAAATCAGCACCAACGACAATGGCACTTTTGATATCGTTTTTAACGATTTTAACGTTACGACTTCTGATGCTTTCAACATTGCTTCAGGCAGTTGTGTTTTAAATTTACCGATTCAAATTGATAACGATCAACGAGTTGCCCTTAAAGAAGTTTCTATTGCCGGAGTAACACTGGTCAATGATAACAATCGAACTTCTGCAGGTATCACTCATTTTTTTGGTGGCAGAGAATCCACACGTATTGAAACCTTTGATACTTCACAGGCTTTTACTGTCACGCATGCCCAAGAGTTGAGTAGTCAATATTCCAATTGCGGCAGTAATAATGTTTTTATCGGTACTCGTGTTGATATTACCGCTTCGCGGGATATGTCAGAAATCCAACACCCTTTTATTAATCTCTCTAGTGGTTCGGGGAAAATACAATATGTTTTAGACTACCAAACCTGCGATCCCAATGCGAGTAACTGTGCCGAAGACCAAGTCGAAGTTAATCAATTTTGTTATAACTTGGGAGATTCTTGCCGTGATTATATTTTCACGAATAAAGACGTCTGCACCAATGACACCGATGAACTGACCTGTTATTGGAGCCCAAGTGATTTAAATTGTGTTGAGCAATGCGATGAAAATCAATACGAACATAACGGCTCTTGTTATAACTTAGCGACACAATGTGCAGAGTACAACAATACCAGTCCTTTAGTGTGTAACAATGGTCAAGACGACATTCAATGTGACTGGATTCCTGAAGCTGATAGCACACCAGCCAATTTAGCTAGCACTTGCGTCTCTACATGCCCAGACGGCATGGAATCTATCGAAGGCATGTGCCAAATCATTGTCGATACATGTCCTGAAGAAACATCCTTTGAAATTGATGGGATTTGTTACCCCAAAGACGGCAGCTGCTCGCAATATAACGCGACTAACCCACAGTTGTGTAACACTAATAAAGATAATTTGAGTTGCGATTGGATTGAAAATCATAGCAACGTAACATTGGAAAAAACCTGTGTTGCTTCTTGTCCTCAAGGGTATATCGAATTGGATGGCATATGCTATGAAGAACAAGGCAGTTGCACTCAGTACAATAACACTGATTCTGACACCTGTAACAATGGCAAAGACGACTTGAAATGCGATTGGATTCCAGCAGCCAATACCGACCTTCCTGAATTAGCCAACACGTGTACCGACACATGTCCTGCTGGTATGGAATCTGATGGCGATGTTTGTCAAGTCATTGATAACAGTTGCCCTGCGGAGACTTCTTTTGAAGTGGATGGTGTCTGCTACCCTAAAGACGGCAGCTGCTCGCAATACAATGATACTAACGCCGGACTGTGTAATACTAACAAGGATAATTTGAGCTGCGATTGGATTGAAAACCATAGCAATGCAACATTGGAAAAAACCTGTGTCACTCAATGTCCAGAAGGTGCTTTTGAATTAGACGGCATCTGTTATGAAACCGAGGGAAGTTGTAGCCAATATGATGGTACCAGTTCAGATACCTGTAATAACACAGATGATGAGCTCTCTTGTGACTGGATGCCTGTGAATTATGAAACGGGTTTTGAAGCTAACCTTTGTGTTTCCGAATGCCCAAGCGGTTCTGTGGTTGTCGATGGTAACTGCTATCAACGCTATGGTAGCTGCTCACAGTACAATAACACCAATGACGATACCTGTAATAATGGCGAAGACAGTCTGTATTGTAACTGGGACTCAGACACCAAGATTTGTTCCAACGAATGTGATGCAGACAATGCCGTGAAAATCGATGGTATTTGTTATCCAAGAAATGGAAGTTGCTCTCAATACACTAATACCGATAGCGATACCTGTAACAATGGAGAAGATACTATCCATTGTGACTGGGATAGCCAAACCCAAATCTGCTCAGCAGATTGTGGCAGTGACAGTACCTTTGAAGTTGATGGGGTTTGCTATCAGAAAGAAGGCATGTGTAGTCAGTATAATGGCACGAGCAGTAGCCTTTGTAACTCTGGCAAAGACTCACTCTATTGTGATTGGGATAGTGCAGAAAAGATTTGTTATTCTGAGTAAAAGGTTAATACCTGCCAAGCTTAATAATGCCTTGGCAGGCTTTAAAACAAAGTATCATTGTGCAGAATCAATCCGCAAAATTAACGATTCAATCACCGGTCTTGCATCACACTGAATCGACTGGCTTGAATTTTCTTCACAAACATTCATGGCTTGCGCCCCTTGACTGGACGGAAATTGCAAAATAGCCATTTTAGAAATAATAATTTTTAAACCTTTTTTTTCTTGTTCTTGAAAATTTAATTCAACAGGAACACTGGCACTAAAACTGCCACTGGCATCATTAAAAATAAAAGACTCTGCCTGCTTGGTATGCCCCTCTTTTGATAAACCCAAACTCACCAAAAAATCTAACTGTTCAGATAGCTGATACTTAACGGCTAGATGTGCTTGCAAGGAATTATCCAATGTTTCACTAACAAAAGGAATTTTAATGGTACAGTTTTTACTTTCAAATAAAATATCGATCGATTCCATACGCTGAAAGTTAATTTCTATCTGTCCATTATCATTTATCGAAATATCATCACTACTCATGTTGTTACAATGAGCCCCCAAAAACTGGGAATTTACAATATCCCAGTTTTCAGGTGAACTCGGTTGTGCAGAAACATATAGTGATGACATGAGCATTGCAGCTTTCAAAGGCTGCATCAAAACATGTCGTAACATAGTTTCTCCTTAACCTTTTTTAATAATTTTTGAAAACTTGACTAGCAAGGATAGAAGTTCAAGAAATAGCGCCATGAAGTGCTGGTACCGTTTAATGAACCGTTGCTTAAATTAACTAAAGATAAACCACCATTACCTAAAGCGATCAAGTTAGCAACAGTTTTTAGAGTAACATCTTCACCACAGTAAGAAGAGCCTAAAATTTCAAGTGGTTGAGAAATCGCGTAAGTTCCCGCACCCGTTAAGTATTCGAAAGCTGCTTCACGCGTTGTACCCGCTAAAGTATGTTGGAAAGAAACAAGATTGGTGCCTAAATAGGTGCCACCGATGGCAGCTTCTGTTTGTACTTCAACTTTCCAACCTGCAGGCACTTCAACATCAAATTTAAGTTGGCAGGTTTTATCGATAATCTCATGATCTTTAGCGTTTGCAATAACACTTTCGTAAATTAAGTCGAAGCTACCACTTTCCTCATTAGGCGATACACTACTAGTGCCACAACTTCCGGTAAATTCGAAACTTTCGGTATCAAAAACCAGTTCATCCGTCACAGGGTTGTAGAAAGAAGCGGCAAAGCCAGTGAAACTTGTCAAAGCCAGTGCAGCAGCACCGAGTATTGTTTTATATTGCATACTGTATATTCCCCAAGTAGGTGTTTTATTAAAGTTTATTGAAATTTTTATTTTTAGCATTTTTTACAGGCTTAAAAAAATTTTCAACGCCACCTATTGTGGGCAAAACACAGCTAATAACAATTGATAACTTAGGTATTTGTTGATGCTTACACTTGGAGTTTAGTATTAAAAATCTTTGTTTTTTTACAATTATTCTATTAAAAAAAATTTTTCCCCCCATCCAATAAAATATCCGATATCTAATATATCCGATGTTTTATTGGATATAGGATTTACTGATGACGACAACATAATTTATTCGTCTTCATTTGCATCACTTTTACTATTTCATTGCGTCAGTTGCGCTGAAAATTTTTCAATGAGTAAAGGTTGGGAAGCGTAGAGCCAGGACAATTTTTCATTGGATAAGGGGATACCTTTGATATCAATTTCTGGCCGGACATCTTTGGGTAAACCGCTAGAAAGGTTATTAATATGCACGATGGGTTCAAGGGCACCGGCTTTAAAAACATGAAAATTATCCATTTCTAATTCGTATTTGGTGATATCAACCGTATCAAAATAACTCGTCATACTGCCTTCTATACCTTGCACTTCAAACGTTATCAGCGCATCAACCGCTAACTCATTCATGAGTTGTTCTTTTTGTGCTGATGATAGCTTTAAGATAGCTTTTCCAGGAAGTAAGCCCTCTAGAGTCACGTATTTGCCAACAGCTATACGCGTACGACTGTTATTTTTGTTTTTAAAGTGAAGTTGTTGATAGGATGTTGAAGTGGTAATTTCGTTTTTGGCTACAATGTCCCAACCGAAGTGCTGTGTCAGCTCTGAACCGATATCTTCATAGATTTTTTTGGCTAGATAATTTTCTTTAATGGATAGCTCCGAATTCCCTGAAATCAAATCAAGCGTAATGTCCGCAGGCACAAAGAAATCATAACCCACAATGGCCACACGCTTAATCGTTGCTGTTTCTTTTTTATCCACAAAAGCCACGGTAGAACAACCCGTGAGCATGATAAGCACACTCAAACACATCAATATATTTTTCATCTTACCCCCGCAAGCCATATGTTATCGCTATATTTGATTACAAAACGTCCTAAGCTCTTATAATGTATTAACCTACCGTTTGATTAAAAAGCAAACCATTTACTATCAAGCTTTTTATTGGTTAGATCTTATGGAACTCATGAGGATTGTAATGGATGAAACTGAAGATAATCTGAATGGGTTATGCAAAAACGATTAAAATAACAACAGCCACTTAGATAAAGTGACAATGATTATCGAGTATTTACGCAATCTTTAAATCGGATTTCGTAAAGACAATCTTTTGGATCAATTAACATCATCAGTATAAAAGTGCGTTGAACGGGGATTTTTCAAAATCATTTCTCTGTTTAGCATTCGTCAACAATCCTATTTTCTTTAGCACACAAATGTATTTCTTCCAGAGATATAATCATGAATATTCCTGAAACTAGAGTTTCTTAATGTTTTTACAATATCAATAAGGCCAGATTTGAGATTGATTCGTCTGTTAAGTTCAGAGTCATGGAGGGGTGTTTGGTACTGACTAGCGAACAATAAAAACTAAGAAGCCCTGGGTTTTACGCTAGGGCTTTTAGACATAAAGCTTAATTATTTACTAAACCTTCTCAATATTTTTTCCGACAATATGTGAGATGCTAAAAAATAAATCACCCACAAATATTGTTTTTCACGCAAAGCACTTAAATAGCTTTCTGATTCATGCAAAAAATAAAAACCATGTAAAGCCAAGAAAAAAATAAATACCAAAACAAAAATAATATACTTCATAAAACCTCTACCGTAGCTTTACCGAACCTGGAAATCTAAAGGTACCAGGAAAAGGAGTTGCAAGTGCTCTAGAATTTATCGTTATCATTGCTTCTGTTGAAACAGCCCCCTGTACTCTCGCATAGCCCGCAGATCGGAATGCTGAAGTATAAACACCTTGCCCATACAACGCCCTCAAACCACTGCTTCCATGTATAACACCAGAACTAGAAATACCTGCCGCATTAGCAGCTGTTGTGAAATGGTAAAGTTGATTGGCCCCACCTACTGATCGCAAACCAACATTAAAAGCCATTCCTCCCGCAGCTATAGTTCCTATCGAGCCTACCACACCAGAATACAGGCCAGCGTTATACTCAGATGAGCCATAATTAATCCCGCCATCAATTCCATATAATTCCCGAATATACTCAGAGAGACCGAAGCTGGCCATATCGCCAAAGCCGGAAGCAAAGTCAACTCCACCTTGAGGCAAGGACGGTAAATGCCTTCCAAAATTTTCCCAAAAACTTCGTCTCTTTTGTGCATCAGCTTTTAAACTCTGCTCCCCATTAAACAACTGCGTAAACGCACCTGTTCCCAGCATCACTTGGTATAGTTTTTCTCATTGATTTTAGGTTAACATCAATCTTGGCATCACAAAATCTAGGCCAGAACTGCCACCAAGACACATCCATCGGAGGAATTCGTCTTAAAGGCCATTGGTTAATCCAGTCAGGATTTGAGATAGATTCGCCAGAAAAGTCAGAGTGATGGAAGGCTGTTTGGTGTTAACCAAAGAATAGACAATTAAGGCTAAAGCATAGATGACCATAACATCAGCTACATTTTTCGGAACAGCATTTATTATTTTCGGAATTTATATTGTCATCAAGAAACGCGTCACTATCTCATGGGGAGAAAGTGACACCGCACCAGAAACTCAATACAAAGGAGGAAAGGCTGTAGTTATCGGATTAATATCTATTTTCATCGGATATCTGATAATAACCAGCGATACCTTTTCCCGATATATAATATTAACCCTGTAAAACTTTCTTATCCAATATAGTATTTTTTACCAAGGAAGCCGCAATAACACCAACCAAACAAATTACGTAAAATTCTATAGGAATCAAGAAGGATTCAAAAATATTTGCTAAATACATCGCCGCACCTGCCAGTAGCGATGATGTAAGAAAAGTCGCCCAAAAACAAATCGAAACGGATTGCTCAGGCCATTTCCTTGCAACTAACGAACAAAGAATAGGTGCGCTTAACGCTCCTGCAATAAATAAAGATTCCTCGCCAGTAAAAATATCTCCAACCTTATAAATCAAAGCAACTAATGGAGTTGGAGCAATTTGGCCACGAAGACCAAGAAACGATCATTAAGATGATGACGCCATGATTGTTAAACGGCGCGTTGAAGGGGCTGTTTCGCCTATTGATAAAGCAGTAGCGGCTAAAAGAAAAACCCCAGCGAGTGCTAGGGCCTAAAAATTAGATAACCTTTTCAGAAGCAAACCGCCAAGAATCTACCTTTTTAAGTACTAGGCTTATGATTTTCTCTGCATTATCGACTAGGTTTTTTTCTGACGTTTTCAGGCTTAAAATTGCATTACGATGTTTGATATCTATCCTACAAGATGTTGGAATATCCATAGATTCACGGCTCTGGTCTGACCCTTTCATACCACCTAATGGAATACAATCCGCGAACCATTTTACTTTCACTTTCGAGCCATCAAAACCAGCTTGAGCTTTTGGAAACGACTGCCAAGCAATACGAGTTTCACCCTTAAAAACTCGATAGATTTTTTCAAACTCAATGATATTTTTCTCATGAATAGAAAAATTTACTAATTCAGAAAAAGATGATGGAATACCTGTTAACTCGGTTCCTTCACGAGTATACAAGATCGCAGTTATAGCACTCTTGGGAAGCCAAGCATTAGCCCCCAGATAATCAGAAAAATCTTTATCCTGGTTAAAAGAGAGCGCAACCATGCCAACATCACTATCAAGTGGTACTGCATTTACCGAGGAAGAAGGAACAACTAAATATTCACTAGGTATTTGGTAAGACTCTCCACCAACCACAAATGTACTCTGAGAACCCGCACATGCCACTAGACTAAAAGAAAGTAGTAATAATCCAAAACTGCTTAACTTAATCATCGAATTGCCGTCCCCGTATGATCACAACCCGTACACCATATTGACCTCATTAAGTTTGGTGACGTATTAAGAAGTGTTCCGCCAAACTGACCTGACGAAAGGCCGTGATTAGAAAAAACTTCATGGTGATATGCTGCCGCTTGTGTGGGACTCAATAATCCAGGAATTCCGATTTTATTATTGAAATCAAAATCCACGGCACCTATATGCGCCCTCATAATATCCACACCCAAAGCGTTAAGTGCATCGCCTTCCAAGCCTGTGAACATATTGGCAAGTCGCCCACCCACATACTTAAAGCCAACAAACGAATGATTTCGAGCAATCCCTAAAGCAACCGATGCAATCGGATCACCTCTTTCCATACGCGAAGTCCAAAAAGCTTTCCTATCCCCAGCCTCCGCGAAGGCTCTTTCCTCGTCGGTGATAGCAAGTTTTCCAAACTTCTCTTGCATATAGTCTTCAAGAGATTGTCCCTTTTGTACATCAGCTCTTAAGCTCTGCTCCCCATTATATAACTGCGTAAACGCGCCTGTCACTGCACCAGTGAATGAGCCCGACGCTGGCTAACATTTCATGGCCGGTAAAACCGCGCTCAGATAGTTATCAATGTGATAAAATTCATTGGTTTAAAGAAAGTATTAGTGAGTTTAAAGATAATAGCTTTCCAGCAGCATCGATAGAAGAGAAAGAGTATAAGCGGTAGTACTTCCGTTATTTTAATGGTTAGCGAAGGTGCTTAAGATTTTAAAAATACTATCACCGGTGATGAAACATAGTTTTGAAGTCGTTAGAGATTTAGTATCACAAGTGTTTGATATTATTAATAATATCAATATAAGTTTTTGAATGTGTTTATGTTTTATATAAATAAAAACAAGCAGTTGAAGTTAAGCCATTTGTTGGTTTTTTTATCTAAACACAAGGAAAATTAAAAAGCAAAAGCGTGCTAGCTTGTAATTTGGATTTATTTTCCCGTATAGCCTTTTTCTATTAACCACTGTTTAACTAATATTCGGTATTTTTCTGCACTGCTTGTTTTTTTTATCGATTGTCATGTTTGTTAATTTGAGTCATAAGAGAATAGTTGTTGTTCGGTTGTATTGTATAATCTGCTCCTAAGTTTAAGAGTTCGAGAGTCATTTCATACTCTGCGTGTGCAGCGGAAGTTAATAACACTGTAAATCCGTATTTATCTTGTAAGTTAATTTCAGCGCCATTTCTAAGTAGATAATAGAAACACTCAGAAAGACTACTGCTACTTGCATGAACTACTGTTTCGAAAGTAGGAGAGGCGTTGAACATACCGGCTCGTAAATTAGGATTTCCGCCATACTTTAAAGCAGTTTCTAATAGCGTACAGTCTTTTTTTCTGGCAGCCCAATGCATGACAGAACCACCATCACCAAATACAACATTGGGGTCAGCGCCCAATTTTAATAGGTGTGTAAATCCTTCTTTATTACGCATAGACCAAAATAGAGCAGTGGCGTTACGCCGTCCTCTTGCGTTAACACTCACTCCTTGTGCCACCAACTCATCAATTTTTTTGAGTTGACCTTTTCCGGCGGCTTTAGCTAAAGCCCTGAGTTGTTCATCCGGGAACATGGTTTTCAAATCCATATGAATTAGTACGCGTTTAGAAATGTTTTTTCTATATTTCGCTTCTGACTCATTTAATTCTGTAAAAAAAGAACTACAAGCCGTGCAAATAAATAGCGTACAGAATAATATACCTTTCTTAAAGATGGAAAATAGCACTTGATTTTTAAGGCAAATTAAAGCAAAAGCCCTACAGTAAAACTGCTAGGGCCTTTGCTTATTTTATTTGCACTTCCCATTCAGCAAGTTTTTCTTCCAAGAAAGAAGTCACGCTACTCTGACTTTTTAAATTTTCCAGTGATATAGAAAAATCTACCATTAAATCATCAGCAAATAAAAACTGCTTCGAGCAACCAACGTGCTTTAATTCTGTTACACTCGAACCAGAGCACGACGCAACAAAAAAGTCTTCTTTATTTCCAGGAAGAGTACCTTCTGGTGGTTTAGAGAAAACATAAAATGTTCCTCTGTAACCCTCCTTCTCGTAAACCAAGTAATAACCGCTATTTTGATCACGCACAACTTCTCGCGTTTCATAACCATTATTTGCATGCCAGATATCTGCATACTTTTTTACATCGTAGAATCTAGCCCGCTCTACAGAATCGACGTGATAAATTGCACCAATTACTTTTTGGTCAATTGCATTTTTCTCTGGAACATACCCCTTAACATAAGGTTGGATGTCTTTTCCAGGGAACTCAAAAATGAAACTATCTACATCCTCATCTAACCCAGCAATGGATTTAATCCAAGCCCAAGGAGATAAATCAGGAATGTTATTTTTAGGAACAACGAAAGTGTGTGAACCAACGTTGTAAGTTACCTCAGCACTTAACGCTACTTGAGGCAAAGCACCACAGATCAAAAAAAGGTACATCAAAGCTACTGGCATTTTCATTGTGTATCGCACCCCTTACACCATATTCCATCCCAAACATCAACCTCCCATAGTTGACCAGTAAGTGGCGTGCCTCCAAATGTTGCTTTGGGTAGCCCCAGCTCAGTAAACACTCGATGGTGATATACCGCAATCTGCTCTGAGTTCAACAATCCAGGGACACCTAAATTATCAACATCCACAGCAATTGCATGAGCATTCATCAATCGGACTTGAACATCACGAGCATCAACATCGACACCATTGATAAATGCTGTGCCATGCAATCCGAAGTTGGCAGAGGCCATAATACAAGCATCAACAGACGTACATTGGTTTTGCACTACCATTAACGCTCTGGCTGCATAGGCATCACCAGCAGCAGCTCGTGCTTCGTAGTAACCCTCAACATCACCAGCCAAACGAAGCTTTCTTTGTGCCTCTGTTTCTCTCAGGCCACCTTTTTGTACATCAGCTCTTAAGCTCTGCTCCCCATTATATAACTGCGTAAACGCGCCTGTCACTGCACCATTAGCAAACTTACCGCCGGACATCACCGAAGCGGTTCCGCCGACAATGGCTGCCGCTGCGACACGTGCTAATCGGCCTTCCTCTAATTGTTGCAAGCTCGTGGCTGTATCACCTCCATCGATTTGATTAATCACGGGTTTCATCGCGGCCGTGAAACCGGCAGCGACAAAAGCCGTGTCCAAATTTGCCACCTTGTAATTCTGAGGAAATCCCTCCCACTAACGCATTGCCAAAGATATTTTCGAAGCTGCCGACGTTGATATTACCGCCAACGACTCCATGCAGTTGCGCTATAGCATAACTGATTAAACCAGCTTGAATACCCGCACGTAAACTATCCGTGGCAGCATTCGATAAAATAATTTTTCGATGGAGGATTCGTTAAGAACAAACTTTACGTTAATGGCTCTACCTGAATTTGCAAAACCTCTGCTATATAAGTTATAACAATTAGGCCACTATCTATAGAGTTTCATCTACTCACTTTATGTCTTTATATAGCAACAAGTTAAGGGTGTGCTACCTTTTGATTCAGTGTTTATGAGGAATAAATAGCATCTTGTTTATCATTGTTTTTTGTTTAAAAAACTATGGGTAGAAAAAAATTTTTTTCTTTTTTAAAAAAATTTATAAAAAGCCCATCAAAAACACTTATTTTTTTTATTGTTTTGTTCGTGGAAACTTCTTTGAAAAAAAATTTTTTATAATTGTTGCCATAAGAGTCAACTTGGATGCTTGATGTTAAAACTATATTGAGTGTTTTTATAATTTCATCAGTATTGTTTTTAATGTGACTTTTATTCCAAGAAAATACTTCGCTAGCTCCATTTAAATGTATGTCAATGCCATCATTTGTAAAATCCATTGCGAGTTGAATAGAATCACTACCTATTGAATATATTTTAGTAAAGTCGTCATCTGGGAAGTTGTCATCGATTTTAAATAAACAACTCTCTAAAACACCAACTTTACCTAAATTTTTCAATGTTTTATTAAAAATATTTACATTGTTATTCATACTACTTCACTATTATCATTGCCCCATTTTATGAAGAGCTCTTTTTACTTGGATTGATCCGTTAGAAAAAGAGTTAGGTACAAAAGAACCAGGAACATAAAAATGGTATCGCGCAGTATTACCAGTGCTTCCAACACCAATGCGAAGCATCATTCCTCCACCATTTCGAGAAACTCCACTCCATCCTACTTTAAAAAAGTTACCAGTAACATTCAAAGTTCCAGCGGTTCCAGTAACGCTATTAGCAAATCGTAAAGATGTTATACCAAACGTTTCACTCAAAAATAACTTTGATCCTAAATTTGAGCCAAAGCTAGGAATAGTTCCTAAGCCAGCGGTGCTTAAAGTAAAAGCAGTATTTATCGCTGTTTCTTCCGTCCAAAGTGCAGCAAAAACTCCCGGCACATGTGCTAATGACGCTAAAGGGTGATCGGAATTGACCGCTATATCTGCCCAATATTGAGCGGCTCTATCACCAGCCTCGGTGCCCGGAAGATAACTGCTCCAAGTTCTTTCGGCCTCCTGCCTCCTCTGTACATCAGCTTTTAAACTCTGCTCCCCATTAAACAACTGCGTAAACGCCCCTGTCACCGCACCATTAGCAAACTTACCACCAGACATCACCGAAGCGGTTCCGCCAACAACGGCTGCCGCTGCGACACGTGCTAATCGGCCTTCCTCTAATTGTTGCAAGCTTGTGGCGGTATCACCACCACCAATTTTATTAATTTGTGATTTCATGGCTGCGGTGAAACCAGCAGCAACAAAGCCATGACCAAATTTGCCACCTTGTAATTCTGCAGAAATACCGCCTACCAACGCATTGCCAAAGATATTAGCAAAACTACCGACCTCATAACCACTAACAGCACCATGCATTTGTGCAGTCGCATAACTAATTAAACCAGCTTGAATGCCTGCACCTAGACTTCCCGTCATCGCGTACGTCGAACCAGCACTCCAAACCGCTGTACACCAAGCTTGGCAACCCGGGACAAAATTTAGACCTATCGATATGGCTTGATTCAATAAAGGCACTTTATTAACGGCATTAAAAAACTTTTTGCTAAAGACAGCACCCGCCAAGGCTTTAAAGAAATACCCACTCGGATCCGTATAACTTAATGGGTTATTGAGCACGTAACTGTAACGATTAACACTTTGTAAATTCTTGGGTGCTTGGATATGCGGGTCCGCCTGCATAAAACGCCCTACCGACGCATCAAACACACGGCCGTTCATGTGGATGAGCCCGACGCTGGCTAACATTTCATGGCCGGTAAAACCGCGCTCTGTGGCTGCACCTAAAAAGCTCAATCGACCAGCGACTTCGACATGGGCCCATAAGCCAGATCCTGTCACTTGATACTGCTTACCAAAGGGATCATATCGAAAGCGCTGTAACACTTGACCACTTTGATTGGTGATAGCAGTGACAGAGCCCAAATGATCCTGATGTAAGTAATGGGTTTCTGTGGCACCAGCACTGCCGTTACTCAAGATTTTTTCTGTCACCACCACATTGCCTATGTAGTATTTGTGATGGGTTTGTCCATTGTTGGTTCCGCCTGTGTAGGCAATTTTTTCGTAGGATTTACCCAAATAACGGGTATCCACTATCACGCTTTGGCCATTTTGCTCGGTAGTATCAATACGCCGATAGCGGCTGCGATCCGCACCATAAGCAAACTCAATACGCTCGCTCCCTTTGGTGATGCTACGTGGTTTGTCAAATGCGGTATAAGTGAGGCTTCTAGTCACACCATTATTGATATCACTAAGCAGATTACCGTTAGCGTCGTAACTGAAACTGTGTTGAACACTGCCATTACGTGAGATAGCTGTTACGGCATGAGGACCTGCAGCATTGCCGTAGGTGTAATCGCCTTGATCAGACTTATATGTCACGTTACCAATGGCGTCATAACGATAGGATTGGTAATTCACACCAGCGACTAAAATATCTGTCAAACGATTCAAGTCGTCATAGACAAATGTTTCCGCTCGATTGAGATTTTTCTGTTCGCGAGATAAGACGTTACCTAGTGCATCATAATTTTGTTCCCAAAAGGACACACTGCCACCAGAGCCGGCAATAATACTGCGTAAGAAACCCTGTTGTTCATCGTAATTTTTTACCGTCTCAACGCCGTTACCCAATTTTTCTTGAGTGACATTACCAAAGGCATCTTTTGAAAGTACTTGTTGATACACAGTACCGCTCCCGTTGGCATCAATCACTCGCGATAAATGCCCATGGCTATTGTATTCATGGGTTACTTCAAAACTACCTGGGTAGCCTGAGCGAACAACACGACCAAAATTATTATCGTAAACCCTGTAGCTGGTAGCGATATACACCTTCATCGATTAGGGGTGCATAAAAATCACACGGATAATAACATTTGTTCTCTTTTTAACGAACAGACAACAATCAATTGTGAACAAAAGGTCACAATTTAAATATTTTGTTCAATACTTAGCCGGTGATGTGCTATTGATGATAATGACTTCTGAGTTCATTATTGAAAAGCTCATGCAGTGAAAGTGACATTCTTTTGCCTATCGCTGCATGAGATAATAGAAACGTTTTTATAAAGGAATCGTGTCAAAATCGTCCGGTTTGATGGCGACAACATCGCACTCTAATTTGTCGAGTATTTTTTCTGTGGTTGAACCGACTAATCCTGAGTGATAAGACGTGCCCATCACAATAATATCCATTTTCTTTAACTCTACCAATTCAGGCAAACATATTTCAGGATAACCTTGCAATAAAAACTGGTGGGTTTCTGCGATATCAAAAGGTGCAATCAACTCTTTAAATTGTATGCGATGATGTTTTTCTAGGGCTTCAACGTATTCTTGATGATTATTGAAATCATCACCATATCCGGCAACACCGTCGCCAATTTCTTTGAACATTTCAAATGCTAGCGGCTCATAGCAATGTACGACATTGATTTCGGCAGAAAATTTATCCGCGAGTTTTTTCCCTTCTTGAATTAATTTACGATCTAACTTTTTATATTTTTCTTCGGTTTTTGATGGGTCTACTGCAACCAACACCTTACGAAAAAATTTTTTATGGTTGTTTTTGGCAAGCCACAAAGGCTTAGAACATGTTTTCAATAATTGCCAATCGTTAGGTGTAAACAAAATGCGTGATACCACACTGTGTTTGTGAGTGGATTTAATCACAATGTCAGCATTATAGGCGTTAGCTTTTTTTATAATGCCTTCATATAAAGGTTTGTGCCATTGAACATCAATATTGACATTAAAACCATGTTCGGAAACTTCTGCCGTGTAAGTCTGTAACCAGCGTTTTTGAGATTCAATAAAGGTTTCTTTGGCTTTTTGTAAACGCTTTTTATCGAAAAAAGCGTGAGAAACAATGGATGTGTTATAACAAACAACTAACAATTCTATATCAGCGGCACCGATATGTTTGGCCAATTCTATGGCCCGATACAGCGCAGGTTGCTGACTTTGTGTCGGATCCATATCAACCAATATTTTTATCGGATTCATTACGTCACCTCATTCAGTTTAATGGCTAATACATCGCAATTAATTTTGTCTAGAATTCTTTCTGCAGTATTACCTATTACAGCCCCTGATAGACCTTTTCTGGCCACTGTTCCCATCACCACTAATTCGGCATTAATTTGCTGAGCAAGATTAGGGATAGCCTCTTCTGGCAAGCCTTCAATAATATGTAAATTTTCATCAGCGATTGGTTTTTCAACGACCAGCTTTTTGGTAGATTCTTCATGCGATTCACGCATATTTTTACAATACATCTCATGGTCAATACCTGAATAAGCGAAGGGAACATCAACCAGTGGATACGGGTAAACATTGGTAACATGCACTTGTGCATCAAATTTTTCACTTAAAAATAAACTGGTATTGATAATATGATTGTTTAACCTTAAGTGATGTGCATCATCATCATCTGCGCTAACAGCAGCAATGATATTACCTTGAGGCCGCCAACCTTCGCCTTGTACAAAGAGGATATTGCAAGGAACTTCACGAATAATATGCCAATCTTGCGGCGTAAAAAACAATCGTGACAATGTCGATTCATGCTTCACATACTTGACGAGCAAGTCAGATATTTTCTCGACACAATATTGTCGTATCAATTCATACTCTCGACTTCCCCAAAGCACTTGCTGGTCATACTCAATTTCTTTAGGGACATGCCGCTCTATAATCTCACCGAGAACTTTTTCCTTTTCTTGTATGATGGCATCACGAAGATTTTCACGATCGGTATCTTTCATAATACTGGTCATTTCAAATGACTGATCATAAGCACACATTATGACCATTAACTTGGCGGAAAACCGTTGCGCAATCATAGCCGCCCGTTTAATGGCCACATTATTTTTATCGTTTTTTGATACGACAGTGACAATTTTTGTTGGATTCATCATGAGAAAACTCCTGTCAGTAAGAATGACTCAAGTATTTGTTTTTATAATAGCGGTAATTGATTGCATCCTATTTTGATATAAAGCAAAAGTTTATCGGATTTTTTAATTTATGAACGAATGAGTGTTAATTTATTGCGTCCATCATTTTTCGAAGCATATACCGCTTCGTCAGCTCGTTTCAAAAAGTTTTCAAAAGACTCTTTATATTGGTATTTAACACCACCAAAAGAAGCGGTTACTACAATACTTTTTCCTTTAGTAATCACGATAGATTGACGACTGAATGATAGCCGAATTCTTTCAGCCATTTGTTCCGCATCATCCAGCTGACAATTCGGCAACATAATCGAAAACTCTTCTCCACCCACTCGCGCAAAAACATCATGTTTGCGAAGCTGTGCTTTCGCTCTGTCGGTTAGCGTTTTTAAAACTCTATCACCACTGGCATGACCATAGTTATCATTGACGGATTTAAAGCGGTCTAAATCAAAACTGATTAAGCATAAAGATATGTTGTCGCGTTGTGCTCTCAGAATTTCTTCTTCTAGCCGCGCTTCAAAATAACGACGATTAAATATTCCGGTCAGTGAGTCATGTATGGCCAGTTGTAGAATATAATCTTCTTTTCGTCCAATAAACCACCCAAAACCTGCAAAAGCGAGTAAACTGCCAACGCTCATATACACGTAAAGAGAAGATGTAGACATAATGGATTCGATTGGCGAAATACCGTGTATCATTTCAATACACAGCCAACCTATTGGAAATCCTAAAGATAATAGTATGCCTTGTTTGATACGCGTTATGGTGACATTAGACATTTTTTTTAAAATCAGTAGCTAACATAAACAAACTTTAGCATTGGTTTAACAATTTTTTCTTTTTAAAATCGCTTTTAATTAGAAAATTTAGTTATTTAGCGATGAAGTAAGCGTATTTCATTATGAGAGTTTTAGTATTTATGTCTCTCATTTTAATCACAAATTCATTTTATAGCGATGAATCGCTTTTGCTTCTTCTTGACGAAGCGAATTTTTGATAATCGTCTATATTTGGATGTAGGAATAATGGGTGTGCGCTGTTTCACAGTCGATTTTTGTTTGCTAGAATAGCGCGCCTCCAATTAATGATAGAAGTAAGGAGACTTTTAACCATGTTTGCAAAACTTTTTTCTTTTCACAAACCGGACAAAATGGCATCTATAGCTGACACGAAAATAAATCGTCTGGGCCAAGCACTTATGGATAATTTGGATTGTATCCGTTCGCTGCATTCTTCTCGATTCTTCGAAAATATTATTTCCGGAAGAGACAGTGATGACAGTGAAAGTGAACAACAAGTCTCTTGCTATATTGGTAATTTTAGGCTTATTTTCGGTTTTTATGGCAGTTTAACGACTATTGACTGGTCAACGTGGAATGATGACGAAGATTTTTATCATGAAATTGCCTTCATGCAACGCGTTGATCCAAAAAGTGAATGGCACGTTGTTAGTCATTTCCTTGATGATGAATTGCTAGACAAACATGCCCAGCTTTCACGCTTACTGCAAGCGATGCAAACTTATGAAGATTTCATGTATCGTCGACAAATGGATGTTGACGATTCAAATTCTATGCGCAAAAAAAGTGCACATGCCTAGAAAGTTGTTTCCATTCAATTGACTATCACACTGCTGAATTGCCCGTCCATGTGTCGGGTGATTTAGCAACGCATTAAAAGCCTTATACCTTTCCTGAGAATTGAATTTTCTTTTTTCTTAATTATAATGGCCTTGACTTTTAGCCAGCTCTTATTCTTATTTATTCTGCGTTTTTATGGGAGAATGTATTATGACGCATAAACCTGAATTATTATCACCCGCAGGAACTCTAAAAAACATGCGTTATGCTTTCGCCTATGGCGCCGATGCCGTTTATGCCGGACAACCTAGATATAGCTTGCGTGTAAGAAATAATGATTTTGGTTTAGAAAACCTAGCCATCGGTATTGACGAAGCACATCAACAAGGCAAAAAGTTTTATATTGCAGCCAACATAGCTCCTCACAATGCAAAAATTAAAACTTTTATCGATGATATTGCTCGGGTTATCGCTTTAAACCCTGATGCGCTTATCATGTCTGATCCTGGTTTAATTATGATGGTTCGCGATAAATGGCCAGAGCAAGAAATTCATCTTTCTGTACAATCCAATGTCACTAACTATGCCAGTGTTGAATTTTGGCGCCGACAAGGCATAGCCCGTATTATATTATCACGTGAACTTTCCATTGAAGAAGTCGGTGAAATTAAAGCGCAATCACCTGAAATGGAGTTAGAAATTTTTGTACATGGTGCGTTATGTATTGCGTATTCAGGGCGCTGTCTACTATCAGGATACTTTAATCGTCGCGATCCGAATCAGGGCACCTGCACTAATGCTTGTCGCTGGAAATACGATTTACATGAAGCCGAGCAAACGACAAGTGGTGATATTATTCCTGTTGTTAATGATGTTGAAAAAATCAATCCTAACGATAGCACCATGACTCATCAGCCATCCGATGATGCTATGTATATGATTCAAGAAGCTCATCGTCCTGGCGAGTATATGCCAATTTACGAAGACGAACACGGCACTTACATTATGAACTCAAAAGATTTGCGAGCCGTTCAACATGTTGCCACTTTCGTTAATCAGGGAATTGATTCCTTAAAAATAGAAGGGCGTACAAAATCACATTATTATGTGGCTAGAACTGCGCAAGTCTATCGTCGCGCTATAGATGATGCCGTCAATAAGGCAAGTTTTGATCGCAATTTGATGGATGATTTAGAAAAGCTAGCCAGCCGTGGTTATACCGAAGGTTTTTATCGCCGTCACGTTCACGATGAATACCAAAATTATCAGCAGGGACATTCAACGTCTGTTTCACACCAGTTTGTGGGCGAAGTTCTAGATTTTAATACGCATAACCAAGAACTCACCATTGACGTAAAAAATCAGTTCGCTGTTAATGATCGTTTGGAGTTATTAACGCCTCAAGGTAATTACCCTTTCACGTTAAACACTATGATGAATACTCAAGGGAAATCGATACAACGAGCGCCTGGTTCTGGTCACAAAGTGAAAATTACTTTACCTTTTGAAGCGGAAATTTCTCCACACGCTCTTTTATGTCGAGACCTACAATAATGCTATCAAACAGCGATAGTTGGCGATAAACCTAACCCCCAGAAAATCACAATGGTGACTAACACACCCGTGAAGGTGACCATACCGGCAACGAGAATTGAACTGGCTAAAATAAATCCCTGCTCTTTATTCAAATCCATCATCACCGATGTTCCTGTGTAAAGCAGTTTGATCGATAATGAAAAACCAACCATTCCCAATAAAACGTTTAACCAAAGGATAGGGTATACCGCCGATAAACCTGCGAGAAATAATGGGGAAAGGGAGTAAGTCACCAGAGCGAAACAATCGCGCAAAGAGGGCGTTGCACCGTAAATTTTTGCCATCCAGCGTGTCATTTGAGTAATAAAATAAACACCGGCGAGTATGGCAAGATAAGCCAGGACTGATGCAGACATAGCGCTTTCCGTGGTAAGCCTATGATTTTCACCCACACCGACGCCCCAACCTACGTGTGTCGCACCGATAAATGCAGCAACGGGGGGCATAGCGGCAAACAGTATCAGAAAGCGAAGGTATATTTTAGTGACTGTAGTATTTTCTTCTTTTATCAAGCCCCAGACGCGCTCAGTGTCATAGAGTAGGCCGTAAGAATTACGAACAATCATTTAAACCTCCACTCGTAGGATTTTTATTTACATTAGCTATTACGTAGGTAATTCGCAAGCCACTCCTGCTAGCGCAGCCATTTTTTCGAATTTTTTTATTTCTAACTCTCGGTCCACAACAGCAATAAGACCATCATTTTGAAAACGAGTGAGTATGCGACTCACCGTTTCGACCGCTAATCCCAGGTAATTACCCATATCGCCTCGAGTCATCATTAAACGAAAGCGTGTAGGCGATAAACCTCGCTGTGCCAAACGTGACGATAAATTCATGAGAAACGCCGCTAACCGTTCATCAGCACTTTTTTTGCTCAACAGCAAAAGCAAGGCTTGATCTTCAAGAATTTCCTTACTCATGATACGTAAGAGCTGTTGCCTAAGACCGGTTATGCTGGCTGACAACTCTTCCAATCGTTCGTAAGGTATTGCACAGACACTGGAAGTTTCTAATGCTTTGATAAAGGTCGGATGGCGGTCTTCGCTAATAGCGTCCAAACCCACAATCTCTCCCGGTAAATGAAACCCAGTAATTTGCTCAACGCCATCATCCGAAATACTGAATGATTTTAAGCTGCCTGCACGTACAGCATATAAACAGCTCAATTTATCTCCGGCATGAAAAAGGTAATCATTTTTTTTGAGTGGACGACCTCTCTGTATAATGGTATCTAAGTGCTCGACTTCAGATTCTGCCAACAAAACAGGTAAACATAATTGGTTGATACTGCAATTTTGACAGTGCATTCCTGATAGTGGACGATTCATCGTTGACCCCTCGAAATCTTCTTTCTCTGTAACGATTCTACATTAAATCACGAGAGAATATTGTTTCTGTAGGTCACGCGCTTGCCAAAAATATTGATCGAATACCCGACAAATGCTTCGAATAAATAAGCGACCTAAGAGAAGTACCTGAATACCAGAAGTATCTATCTCTACCAAACCGTCAGCAACAAACTCTTGCAAATCCTTCAACTCTCTACTGAATACTTCTTGAAAAGATAGAGAAAATGCCGATTCGATTTCTGAAAAATTAAGTTCAAACTGACAGATTAATTTCATAATAATGCTACGACGAATTTCATCATCTCGTGTTAATGTCATACCTCGCCAAAACGCCATCTTATGGTTTTCTACTGCCTCCATATAGGTTTCCAGTGTACGATGATTTTGCGAGTAGACATTACCCACTTGGCTAATAGACGAAACCCCCATACCAATTAACGCACAGTTGCCTTGTGTTGTATAACCTTGGAAATTACGATGTAATTTTCCTGCTTTTTGTGCCACGGCTAACTCATCCTTTGGTAAAGCAAAATGGTCCATGCCAATGTAAACGTAATTTTTTTGTGTTAATTGTTGAATCGAATATTCTAAGATTTTTAATTTTTCAGACACTGATGGTAATTGCTTAGCGTCGATTCGCCTTTGCGGTTTAAATCGATGAGGTAAATGTGCATAGTTAAAAACGGACAAGCGATCCAGTTGTAACTCAACAACCACTTCAATCGTCTCTTGAAAGCTCGATAGTGTTTGCAAAGGGAGGCCGTAAATCAAATCACCATTGAGTGAAACAAATCCCAGCTCTCTAGCACTTTTTACTAACGCTTCCACTTGTTCAAAAGGTTGTACGCGATTAACGGCTTGTTGAACTTGAATATTAGTATCTTGTATACCAAAACTTAAGCGATTGAATCCCATTTTTCTTAAGCCACGCAGTATCGATACATCAATAGTCCGAGGATCAATTTCTATCGCTATTTCACAGTTGTCTGTTATCTTAAAATTCTGGTTAAGCCAAACCATAAAGTCTTCGATTTGATTTTGACTCAGAAATGTCGGTGTTCCACCTCCAAAATATATCTGAGTAACCGGCCTTGATTGAATTTTATCGGCATAATACTGCGCTTCTTTTTTTAAGCTCGTTAAATAGGTTGCTGCTTTGCTTGTTTCTTTTGTAATGATCTTATTACAGGCACAGTAGTAACAAATATTTTGACAAAAAGGGATATGAAAATATAAAGAAATGGGATGTTTGGCCTGCAAGCTTTCGATGCTTGGTTCAAGTAAAGATTCGAAATTTTCTTCAAATTGCAAGGCGGTTGGGTAAGAAGTGTACCTTGGCCCAGCCATATTATGTCGAGATAATACTTCATCACTCCAAACGACTTGACCAAACTGTTGCATGATTTTCAATCCCATTACGTGAATTCAGCATGAATATATTCATTATTATGCTAATCAAAAATGAGATGAGTAGGTTGATCTTGATCAAGAACAAGCCTAACTTAAGGTTTGGTCTTGATCATTTTTATTGAGAAAATGAGAAAAAGTTACAGTTTTTTCATTTAAAACTTGAAGTTTGGTTATTTTGATTTAATTTTAAAACCTTCTTTCTTCAACAAATCTTGAATGCTCTTCTCTCCCCAGTAATGGCCAGCACCCACAGCGAAGAAATGAACTTTATTCGGTTCTGCTTTCAAGGCTTTAACTATTTCTTTAACCATCTTCACGTTACGTTTATCAAGGAGTTTATCCATGAATTCATCGGCAAATTTCTTGTCATCGCCCACAAAAACCGGATCCGTCATAATTTTAGCGAGTGCTTCCATATTTCCTGATTTGTAAGATTGCATCATGTCATTAATCAGTTTTTCTCCATTAGACAACATGACATCAACCGTTAATTCTAGCATTTCTATTTGTTTGGCTTCAGAAATTGTGTCGAATACAGCAAGCTGCTCTTCTACTTTTTCTAAACCATGGCTTTTCTTATTGTTTTTCCCTGCAAATTGATAAATATAAGCGTCAAGCGGTTGTGTTTGCGGATTCATGATTTGATACTTCAACATCGCCAGCTGCATGGATACTGCCCAAGGCTTTAATCGATCAAACATTTGAACAGAGAAATTAGGTGCCAAAGTCTTTAAGTATTGATTGAGTTTTTTTAAGGTTGCAGGCGATAGTTTCTTTGTTAACGACTCATCAGGAGGCAAAAACATGGCTTGTGTTGCCTTTAGCTGTGTTACTGCATCGAGAGTTATCTCAGTGTAAATATGATCCGCACGATTTAAGGCCGCAGAAACCGATGCTGGCAAAGGATATAATGAAGGGTCCGGTAAATGAATCGTTCCAAATAAATAAGAAGGGACTTTGCCTTCAATTTCCCATAAAAAAGGTTTCGTAATACCTTGTGCTTCGGCAGAATGACTACCGAGCTGCACAACACCTAAAAATATAACACACAAAGATAGAAAAATATTTCGATTTGTTTTCATAGAAGATCCTTTTGAAATTATCTCAACATATTATTTAATTATACAACCGTATTGATCAACTTTATCGCCGACTTTTACTGGTTCATTACAGGCATCTTTTTGATTGGGAATACCATCACCATCCGAATCAAAGTGCGTTTGCTGTGGTTTATTGATGGAGCGTACCGATGTTGAAACTTTATGACTTTTTGATGCCGTATTGAGCGTTTTACCAAAAGTATAGTTCAGCCCTAACTGCACGCCATAGTGAGACTCTGCTTCATCGATTGCATATTGCCATTGTAATTCCGTCACTATTAATAGCCGATTATTGATAGCATGGGCAACACCAAAACCTGTCCGCAGTAGTGTGTCTGTCGACTTAGCTTGCTCAAAAGCTGGGAAATATTTTTGATGAGCTGCGCCGATACGCATCGTGGGTCGAGTCTTCCCCTGGAAAAAAGTATGCGTGTAATCAAAACCATAAAGGTCTATTTCATAATTCGCATCCGAAGCATCAACTTTAGGTTTATTTTTAAAATAGTTAATTTCAAAAGCGTTATTACCCCGATACTGCCAGCCTAAGCCCACACCAAAACCTTGATCGTCATCTAAGTTTAGCTCGGTATCATAAGACATGTAATTTATGTAAGGCGTCATAAAAACATGGGATGATTCAGATGCAAAACACGATTGAAC
>JBCCZV010000020.1:0-42283 GCA_039187085.1 Pseudomonadota bacterium | reverse complement strand
TAAAACAGATTGATGCTTGCCAGTTTCTAAAATTTTTTGTAGTGATTCTCGATTCTCAGAATTACCATCAACTACTATTATTTTTGCCATAGTTATACAACCGAAAAATGAATTAGTTATTTATCAACACTTTTATTTCTCAAATTTGACTTATTTTTGAGAGCACGTCGTATTGTTGTAAAACCATAACACCTCCAAAACAATTTTCATTTGAATATTAAATTGTGCATTTAAAGACACATTGTTAGTCACCGTTATTTGTACATAGATTAACATGTCTGAGGCTATCTAAAACTCTACAAACAACACAAATGCGATCTAACTTCTTTCTTTTAATAATGAGTGAATAAGTATGAATTAAATGAAATAACACTTGATTAAGTTATAGCAAAATATTAGGAAATGTGTCTTATGTTTGAAGAAATTTTAAGATAATTGGATAGAAAAAAACTTTGAATCAATCGTTCTTATTTCAAGTTTTTTTACGGATATGAAAAGTTTAGATATATTGTATTGGGAAAGTAGATTCTCATTAAAAGTTTTTCAGCAATAGATGCTGCAACAGTGAATGATAGTAGCCCAAATTTTTTAATGAAACACATGTATAAATTTGCTTATGTTGTTCTTGCAACTTATCCATAAGAAGCTAAGTGTTCTTCAACTTTTTTTGGATCAATTTCGTCGGATGCGTCCGCTAAAATTAACACTGCAGAAGCCAATATACGCGTGCCAAAACTTGGGTTAGTATGCACCTGTCCTTTTTTATCCACGTATCCAATCGGCATGCCAAGCTCAAGTTCAAGAAGTCGTGTAACAAGCATCTTCCAAGTGATATCAGCAACCTCGATTTCAAGCCGTAATGGATGGTCACCTTCATGGGTGAATAAATCCTCTAATATCACTTCAGAGCCCGGAGAAGCCATAGCTCTGACAACCAATTCAGGGTAAGCTCTGATTGGACGAATCACCGCGTCTGCACCATATTTTAAAAAACGCTCACGATTTTTATCATCAACAGCTTCTGCAACGATAAAGATATTTTTATTCTGAGAGGCAATAGATTCTAAGCAATCGAAGGTAAAACTATCTGACTCTGCATCATTTTCATCGCGCGACAATAAAATGGCATACTTAGCTTTTTTGATCTTAACAGCGCTCAAAGCTTCTTCAGATTGAGAACGTCCCGTAAAATGCACAACACCCAACTCTTGTAAAGATTTTGGTAAACTATCTGGATATGAAGTTGTTAGAAGTTGCACCGGCAATTGTTTCAAACTGGGTGTAGATTGTAATTGCGTCACAAGTCGACTAAGGTAACGTTCAGATGAATATTTAGGTGTATTGACAATAACAATGTGATTTTCCATATGTTTCCAGATCCACTGGCCTTTACTTTTCTTTTCAAAAATTGATAAACGGAACTCAATATATTCACTAGCCAGTTGGGCTAGTAATGATATACCAACGATATACATAAGAAGCGTTGTTGACAAACGCCCAGCTACAGTTGAAGCGGAAAAGTCTCCATAGCCAACAGTTGTAGCTGTTGTCATAGTTACCCATAGCCCATCCCACCAACTCATATTTTCAAAAATTACCATGCTTATGGTATGTAAGATTATCAATGCAACAAAAAAACTCAGCAGGCGAGAAATTCGGTTGCGTCTATACATAGAAGAATAACGATTTTTGGAATTTTTTTTCTTTTTCAAGAAAAAGAGGTTTAGGAAACTCACTCTGATGAACTCATATTATTTATTTGAAGCTGTTATATCTAAAAAATTATAGAAATTCACAAAAATTTTCCTTGCTATTTACTACTCGCATAATCGATTAAGTCTTGTGCCACTTTTTGTTTCACAAGAATTTTGTTGGTGACATCAAGTTTGTATCTATCAGCCAAAATATCGAGCTCTTCATCGTTAAGATAAAAGGTTAACCTTTGACGTGTTTTTTTGCTTTTTACTGGAAGTCCCAATATTTTTCGAATCATATCTGAAGGTGTTAAATCAAAGTCAATTGCTTCTTTTTTTATTTTTTTTTGAACCGCAGACGATAAATCAAAGGCCAGTTGAGTAGCTCTAATCGCATTTTTTTGTTTTTCCCAACGTTCTTTTTTGTCCACCATAAGGCTACTCACTTTTTAATATTGGTATTCGTTTACGATTTAGCGTAGAGCTCAGAAAGATCACTCAGCGGCCTGAAAATAGAAAGATACACATCCGTTTCGCCATCTTCCCATACTTCTATCTCTATCCCTTGTTTATCATCATCACTGTACAAACCGATAAATTCAAAAGGCTCACCACCATCTTCAACATATTTAGAAATAACTTGGTTACGGTAGTCTCCTTCATAATAAAACCCTTTTTCAGGAGCATTTTTTTGAGAATAGCTTTCAGCTAACCAACGTTCTGATTCAGGTAACTCTCCTTTTTGCTCAATGCTTACCCAATCTTCACTGTCAAAAATATGGGCAAATTGATCAAGTGTAAATAACACATCAACTTGATCTCGCTCTATGCTTATAGAAAATCGAGCATACTCTTGCCCATCTTCTTCTTCAATGGTTAAGAACAAAATACTGTTTTCTGAATTTTCCAATGTAAATTCGAAAGTATTTTTATGTTTGAATTGATAAGTGTTAACTGATTTTACCGTGAGCATCTGATTTTTTAGGTGACTGGGTAAACTGAAAGAGTCTATCATTTGAATCATATCACCTTTGTTTAAATCTTTTGGATGATCCAATGCTCTAACTGTCTCTTTATCTTTTTTAAACCACTTACTGAACATACTCAGCCTCAATATAAAATTCGAATCACTTTTTAAGGAAGTCCTTCTCCTTAAGGATATACAAAAGAATGCAACTTACTTGTAGTGATTATTGCTGTTTTGCTTTAATACGCGCAAGAATATCGTTGCTGCTCGATTTACCGCCAATTCCAACTTCCTCCATGCGAGCTTTTAAATCCGCTCCTGTGGCTTGGTCATGCAAATTTTTTGCTGCAGCTAACTGATCTTGACGGTCTTGTTGCTTTTGTTTGATTCTTTCTAGAGACGCTTTTGCAGAAGACATAGAAGAATTATTAACTACCATTGTCTCGTTTACCGACATCGTTGCTTTTTGCACACTTTCTGTCGTTTTTACCATAGCTAGCTGGCGCTGATTTTCTTTTATAGATTTTTCTGCTTCTTTAATTTGACGTTTCAGTGCAGCAACACTTTGTGTAAAAGTTTGTAATATAGCATCATTTTCCGACTTTTCATTTTCAAACTCTGCAATTTTTTCAGCAATTTCTAGCGCTAATGCTTCATCACCTTTTGCCAAAGCTTGAGCAGCATAATCTTCATGCTCTGAAATATTTTTTTCTGCTGCAGAAATTTTGCGTTTAGTTTGCATTTCTTTTGCCATCACTTCGGTAAGTGATTGCTTGGCTTTATTTAAAGCATTCTTCGCATCAGCTATTTCTTGTTCAAAAATGCGAATGCCGTTAGCATCAACAATTGATTCACCGACTTCGCGCGCACTACCTCGTAACGCAGTAAACATTTTTTTTAATATACTCATGATTGACCTCGCTTTTCTACAACACAAAGGTGATTAGTTTAAAAACTCTTCAAAAGACTCTAATGCATCAACAGCATTATCAGCCAACACCACTAACTCATGGGCAATATCTTCAAAACTTGAACTGGATGAGAGAGAACCAAAAATAGCATAACGCTCTTCTACCATCGCAAAAGCACTTAAAGGCATCGCGACGTTCAACCTTAAAAGTAAATCATTAAATTCAGACTTTTTATCTTCAATTAACTCATTACTATTCAACAAATAGCACATGCACAAAATTTGCTCTTCAGTCATCGTAACGTAAATCGGTAACTCATCAAAACCTTCAACAACAACTTGAAGAACAGCTTGTTCACCGTTCAAAATGATAGCTTCGAAAGAAGCACCTTCTTGATTATGCTCTGAGAGCTTTATCGCTATTTCTTGTAAGTCCATGTGTTTTTCCTCAATGGTGTTTGACATAACATGTCATGGTTAGAATACTAGCACTTCGACATAGTATGTCAAGATGCTGTCAATTCACTGTTATTCTATAGTCTGGTTTTATGTGTAGATTAAGTCATAAAATTCATGACTCGAATCATTCAATCGGTCATTATATTCAAATAAAGCACTGTTTTTTAAAATAAAAATATACAGCCACGAAAACACTGTCATACATATTTATTTACATAATCGTATGTTTATTCCCAAACATTTTTAAAAATACGCCCATCACCGTTCAACCAACCTTCATGGTGATACTGATAAACCGTACCGAAGCCCAGACGATTAATTTCAATGGAATCGACATCATCATAAAAACTTTGAGGGAATTGAAAGGCGGCCTTTATTAATGGCAAATTTACCCATTCATCATTAATAGGTAATTTGTCAAAAGTACTGATTCTTTGATAAGCAGATTTGCCTTGTTTTACGGCAATACTCCACCCCCACTCACCAAACGAGGGTACATTTTGACGATACTGTTCGACGTCAGAAAAACCCGCGGCTTTTATTGTTTTGCCAATACTGATAAAAGCTTCACGTGCGTGAAAGGGGGAAGTCGATTGCACCACAAGAACGCCATCAGCAGCTATTGTTTTGTATATGTTTCGATAGAAATGTACCGTATACATCTTGTTTAGATCAGGATGACTTGGATCAGGTAAATCAATAATTACAGCATCAAACTTCTTTGAACTATTTTGTAACTGCTCTATTCCGATAAATGCATCAGATACTTGTAACTCAACTCGCGCATCTGAAAACGCTTTCTCATTTTGTTTTACCAGTCTTGCCTTCAAGTCTTGGACTATTTCATCGTCAAACATTTCTTCATGAACAACAGAAGGCTCAGAAAATAAGTTTATAAGCTCAGGATCTAAATCCATAACAGTCACTGTCTCAGGGTTCCATCGCAAAACGTTTCGTAAAGCTAACCCATCTCCACCACCAACAATAAGTACATGACGTAATTGCGAAACTGAAAGCATCGCAGGATAGACCAGCATTGAATGATAGACATGTTCATCAGCTGTGGAGAATTGTAATTTACCATTAATGAAAAAATCGACATCGCTTTCTTTCTGCCCTGGCGACTTCCTTTCAGTAAATGTTAAATATTGAAACTCCGTTTGTTGTGTATGAACAACATTGTCCCGGAATAACACATTACTTAACTCGTGCATCCAACGTATACCTAGCTGCGAAAGAGTAACAGCTAAAATGATGAGAATCGCATGGAAAGCAACGAGAGACTTGAGCCAATGAATTCTCTCGCGATAAACATATATAAATATCAGTCCAGCAATAATATTAAATGTGGCTGTTAAGATAGCGGCATCAATAATGTTCATGTTCAACATCATCACAATCCATGCCACAGCACCTAATCCAGCGCCAATATAGTCAGCACCATAAATAGTCCCTATATTATTTTCTAAGTATTCGCTATGTAGTGATTGCCGTACTCGAGCTATCAATGGAATTTCCATACCAATCAAAAATCCCAAGAAAAAACCAACAACAAAGGGAGTGTAATAGGCTAGCTCTTTGAAAACCGCGAATACCCCTCCTTCCATCTCAATAATGAATGGCAACTCATATGATTGCTCAATAACTTGTGGTAACCAGTGAGAGAGGGCGATAACAGCACTAACCAACAGAATTGATAACATGCCTGTGAAAGCAACAATCGCTTCCAGCCAAGCAAAAGCAGTAAAACTTGATTTAAACCAGCGGGCGGCTATTGCGCCCATCCCCATAGCCACAATCATCAATCCAATCATGGCATAAATGGTGGTTTCTACACTTCCAAGCACACGGCCAGCAAAATGTGACAATAAATATTCGTAAATAAGTCCACACGCCGCTAACATGCCCATTATGCCGATTAATAAAACATCATGAATAATGAGCTGATGCGCTTTTATTTCTTGATTATTGAGTGTTTTATACATGAATCAAACTAAAAAAAAGTTTTTGAGTGTAAACAAATACCAGGATCTTCATGAGGTGAAAAGCGCAGCTAAAACGATACCTATCGATATGAAAATACTCGCCTCAATACAAGCGACACCAATATTTTTTTCTTTATCCACTTCTTTATCAACGTCAACACCAGGTAGTAACAAGCGTCTTGTTAAAATAACAATAATTGCAAAAACAACAGCAAACAAAGCAGAAACACCACCCCATGCTGCTGCAGCCAACCAGACTTGATCAGCAACGTAGTAAACCATACCCGAGGCTGCTGTAATTGCCCAAGCAGTTCCTACAATATATCCTGCATAACGTATTGATAGACCGACATTACCTTGCTCAAACGCTTTTTGTAAGCAAGTATTTTCTTCGCCTTTGGAAACATTAGCAAAACGCATTAAGCGATAGGTTGCAGCCAGTCCCAAAACAATTTGAGAAATCAACCAAGAAAATAAAATGACCGGAACAGCTGCAAGTCCTTCAGTCTGTACCCAAAGCATAGTCCCTCGAACAACAACACCAATAGCGATCATGTTACCTACATCAACGACAGCCGCAGCAACATTGCCTGATTTAACTTGATCGTGCAAATTGATATTTCTTACAAACACTTTATCCTGAAAAAATCGCCCAATGATAATGAGAAGAATACCAAAAATGCCAAATCCTGATGTTGATAGCGCTTCTTGTGACAAGCTTGGTTTAAATTCACCTGCTGAAACGCCTGTCAGCATAATAGCTAGCGCGAATATGCCACCAGCAAACGAAATACTAAATGCAAAATTGTCTTTTTCAGCTATTTCGTCTTTAGCTTTGACTTGTAAAAGTAGACTTTTAAAAAATCGTAAGCTTAAAAAAAGAAAAACAATAATGGCCAAGTCAACAACAAGCGCTTGCAAATACCATAAATTTAAATGATCAATTCTTAACATAATGAGTTCCCTATAACCTTCAAAAATACTTGTCAGTTTATCGCTCTAAACGTTCTACTTTCCACGTCCTAAGCCCCGGCTGGTTCTAGAGCTGCCACTTCGTGTCGACCCAGAATAGGAAGAACGGGAGCCATAGGTAGAACGCTGGGAAAATTGCTGGGTAATGGGAGTGGTTTTCGTCTTACGGCTTAGCTGACTGCCTCCCGTTTTGCGTTTTGCATAAGGACTTGTAAATCGCTTACCTTCGGATTGGAATGATTTTTTTGTACGTGTATCGATAGTGGTTTGTGCGCGTTTCTTAGTCGGGCTCGTGTATCTTTCCCTGCCCCAATCGTTGTAATAGCTGTAACCACGATATCGAGACCAGTCTGAATAACGAATACGTCGTCTATCAGTCAAGTCGCTCAACAAGGCATACATGCCATACCACTCCCAAAATGACATCCCATTGCCTTGGACCCATTGTCCATAATTCGGATTACCGACAAGTTGACTGCCAGCACCATAGTCTTTTGCTTGATTGCTAGTCAGTTCGGAGGATTTACTTTGGGCATTAACACGGGCCAGCTCACCCTCTGACATATCAGCAAGTACATTGACAGGATCCGAAAGCGCATCATTAAAAGCCGCTGTTGAAGAAGCTTCAGATATCAATTGAATCTCGCCTAATTGCTCACTCCAATCAGAGAAAAGCTGAGGACTGTATTTAGCGTCGAAAAGACGTTGTTTGAGCGATTCAAACATAGGACCTTTTGATGTGGCATCTGTGGCAAGCTGCTCGATCAAAGTTTCAAGCTCTGGTTTCTTCTCTCTTAGATGATTCGCATATTCGTTTAAAATACGAGCATTACGAAGTTGCCCTTTGTTTAGAGCTTCTTGTAATTGATCCAATCGTTCTGTTGCAACCTGACTCTCAGCATCGATAGCTTCTGCAATGCGAGATTCTTTTGAAGAACATGATACAAGTATAAAAAGAAGCACAATCCCTAATAACCGAATTGGCATCTGACCCTCCCTCAAACTGCATGGCAATACCATGTGCGCTCGTTTTTTATGCGCTATAATTTACAATAAAAAAACCAATTTTTAGTGATGTTATGTGAAAGTCCACCAGTCCGCAAGTTGCACTTTAAATCTATTTACTGATTTGAGCATTCATATAACTTTTGATCTTTCTTATCATTTTTGAAACCTCCTCATAAATCACTTAGTGTTTAACAGCAAGTTCATCACTCCGTTTGATAAATGTAATAACCACCAAACCTACTACAGCCAATAAACTAGCAACGAAAAACATCACATGGGCTCCCTGACCATCAACCCACAGGATCCCCGCCATCAAGTTTCCCAAAACACCACCGATTCCCCATGTCAAACTCGAATACAGTGCTTGTCCTTGACCTTTAAGCTTGCCTGGAAATTTATGATATAACCAATAAACAGCGACAGCATGTGCTATACCAAATGTAGCAGCATGTAACAATTGGCTAATCGTCAATAAAAAAGGATTATCCACGAACAAGGCCAAAACTAACCAACGTAATGCTGTAATCGCAAAAGTCATCCAAATTAATGGAAACCATCCGTACTTCGCAATCAATCGACTAGTAATCAAAAAAATGACAATTTCAGACACGACTCCTAAAGAAAATAACAATCCAGCAATTTTGCTCGAATAGCCAAAGTCGTATAAATACAAGTCAAAAAAGATATGATAAGGCGAATGACTTGCTTGCAAAAATAAAAAAGCACTAAAGAATAAAATAACGTCTCTATCTTTGAGCGTTTGTATCAAGCCTTTTTTATTGTGTGTATCAACATGCCCTTCTGCATGGTGGTAACTTTTCAGCGCCAAGCTAACTATCATCATAATACCAAAGAGTACTAACATGATGGGAATGAAGGAGCTAATCCCCCAGACATCAATTGACCAACCCATTGCACTTGCAAAGATGATAAAGCCAACCGAACCCCACAAACGCATCTGGCTATAGGAAGTACTTGAGCGTTGCGATAATTCTAAGGCAAGTACCTCGATCTGGGCTAATATTGCATTCCAAAAAAAACCAAACGCTATCAACACAACCAAAAGCGATACAAAGCTTGTTACAAAAGACAAAACAATGAAAGAAATTAAAGCCAGTATCGCGCCCAAACGAACAATTGGTACATGACAATTAAACTTATCTGCTAACCAAGCCCATAAATTGGGAGCAATAATCTTCGTTGCTGTAATTGCTGCCATCAAGATACCGATGGCGACAGAATCTTGGCCAATGTGATCTAAATAACGTGCTCCAAAAGGGATAAAAACACCAAGAGCACCAAAATAACAAAAATAAAACGCTGAAATTGTAACCGCTTGAACGCGATTTGAATATAAAAAACCGCCCAATAAGTCAGAGACTTGTCGTGTCACTCCACAAAATACCTATTTAATGGCTTATTTAGATGTATTGTTGCAACTCTTCTCGCGTTAAAACAAAGACGCCATGACCACCTTTCTCGAACTCAATCCATGTAAAAGGAACTTCAGGGTAAGCAGCTTCTAACGCTTCCCAACTGTTACCCACTTCAACCATTAAAACACCATCGTCGGACAAGTAATCAGCCGCTTGTGACAAAATTCGCTTCACAATATCAAGACCATCTTCTCCAGCAGCCAACGCCAGTTCAGGTCCGTGCTCAAATTCTTCTGGTAAAGTTGACATATCATAAGCATCAACGTATGGAGGATTACTTACGATTAAATCAAAGGCTTGTTTTTCAATACCCTCAAACACATCAGATTGAATTAACTCAACATCATCGCTTAACTCGTAGGTTTCAACATTTTTCTCTGCGATCCTTAAAGCTTCACTAGAAATATCACTGGCAACCACACTAGACTCAGGAAATGCTAAAGCCACTGCTACCGCAATACAGCCACTTCCTGTACACAAATCTAGCAAACGACTTGGTTCTTCTTGGAGCCAAGGTCTAAAACCTTCTTCAATCAATTCACCAATAGGAGAACGAGGTATTAGTACCGTTTCATCTACTAGAAACTCTAGACCACAAAACATGGCTTTTCCTGTAAGATATGGCAGAGGCTTTCTTGTTTCTATTCGCCTTTCAACTAATTCAAGAATGGCTTCTTTTTCTACAGATGTAAGGCGGCAAGCATCGATAGGTTGGTTCAAGTCATGTGGTAGTGACAGTACATGATAAACAATAGCCGCTGCTTCATCCCATGGATTTTCTGTGCCGTGACCATAAAACACATTCGAATTGGCTAATTGGCTGCTTCCCCAACGGATATAATCAGCAACAGTTTGCAAGGATTGAATGATATCTTTTTTGTCCATATTTGTTCTTTTAAAATAATGATGAGTGAAGTGAGTGTGATTTGAAGCTTAAAATATTCACATAGGTTGTATCTTTAACGCAACAACTCATTTTGATTCGTTAATTTTAAAATTTCCTCTCGGACAACACCCAATAGTTTTTCCTTATCATCCAGAGCATATTCTGAGGCATCAATTGCTTTTCCTATATGGACTTCAACGGGCATATCGAAATGATAATGATGGGTTCTTGCTGGTAATACATTATCAATACCACGAATTCCCATCGGTATAATTTCAGCACCTGTTTCTATAGCTAAATGAAAACCTCCTTTTTTGAAAGGCAACAACTTGCCATTACGTGAGCGTGTGCCTTCTGGTGCAATCCACAAAACGATGCCACTTTCCATTTTTTCTTTAGCAATTTTTAGATCTTTTATTGCTTTATAGCGATTTTGGCGGTCGATAGAAATAAATTCTGCCGTTCTCATACCCAAGCCCAATATGGGAAAACGAAATAGCTCTTTCTTACTTAGCATTCTTACACTACCATCGACAGACAGCAAACTCACAGGGATATCATAAAGGCTGACATGATTGCACATTAATATCGTTGGCTTTTCACTTGAAGGGGTAGTGCTTGCAGGGTTAATCACTTTATGTCGAATGCGGACCTTGGAAGTGACTTTTTCAGCCCACTCATGAATGACTGCATCGTAAGCCAATCGCTCTTTAATGCCTTTCAAAGATAGTTGCCAAACTCGGATGCACGCTACGCCTGTCACATAGTATGAATACGCAAGAATAGCCCAAGTTTCAATTAAGTTTGCTCGCCTAGGGCGATTAGATTCTTCTACCATCAACCACACTCATAGAATTTCAGAAGGAGTAATAAATTTTTCTAACCGATTACTCTCATTTTCTAAGCACTCAAGAATTGCAAGTCCTGCGGTGGGAAATGCGACAGCTGTATCCTGGACCAGCTCGGCCACAAAAGAACTGACCAGAGGCATATGACTAGACAGTAAAATAGATTCGAAAGATTGAGCAAGCAAATAGCTGGGTAATTGCTCGGGACAACCATCAACACATAAATCCGTCTCAATTTTTATATCAGATGTTATGTTTAGTATGGCGTGCACTATCTCCGCCGTTTGAAGCGCCCGACGAAACGGGCTAGACCAAATTCCGTCAAGTGGTGGCGCATTTTCTTTCAACCAATGCGCAACTTTCTGAGCTTCAACGCGTCCTCTTGCACTTAACATTCGCTCACGATCATTAAAAACTCCTGTTGCTGCTTCCGCATGACCATGGCGCATAATGTAAATTTTCATGTTTTGGCCCATAACTAGACAATGCTTATCCCGTAGATAAGCATATTATTCTTGTCTTATGGATTCAACAACTATTGGTTATAAACCCTTGTCAAGAAAGCCATACTTAGTTCACATTTGATGCATAAAAGCTTTTACTTTTGCTAAGTTTTCAGCATTAAGACGCGGGCCAAACTGTGTGACAAGAACTGAAGAAGCATAAGAAGCCAAATGTGCGCTTTTCTCCATCGGCCAGCCTTGTGTTAAACCAAATAAAAAAGCACCAGCAAATAAGTCGCCTGCACCATTAGTATCAATGGGTGATACCGCAAAAGGCTTGCAGGTTTGTAAAGTCCGGCCATCAAAAAAGACCGAGCCTTCTGCTCCAAGAGTGATAATAAAGTGTTCAGCACGTAATTTTAAAGACTCAACAGCCGCTTCTATAGTATCGGTACCCGTGAATTCAAAAGCTTCATTAGCGTTACAAAAAAGTATATCCACTTTTTCGTCTTCACCAACAAGCTGCTCAAGACCTTCTCGGAAAAACTTCACCATACTAACATCTGACAGAGACACGGCAATTTTTTTATGGTTAGCTTTCGCATGACGCTTGGCTTCTAATGCTGCATTGAGGGCAGTAGGGGAACTCACCAAATAACCCTCGACGTAAACAATGTCAGATTTAGCTATCGAATCTACAGAGAGTTCTTTTTCAGAAACTTCGCTAGTAATCCCTAAAAAAGTGTTCATGGTTCTTTCTGCATCAGGTGTTATCATTACCAAGCATTTACCCGTTGCACCCTCTGCTCGAGACTCTAATGTCATGTTGGTTTCCACGCCATTGGCTCTCAAATCATTGATGAAAAACTCACCTGTTTCATCATTGCCCACTTTACAAGAGTAAAAACTTTTACTGCCTAACTGGGTAACGGCAATAACCGTATTCGCAGCGGAGCCCCCACAAGCTCTGCTATGCTGACTTTTTTTTAATTGGTCGAGTAGCTCATAATGTCGCTCCTCTTCTATTAAGGTCATCAACCCTTTTTCAATGTTCCATTTCAACAAATCATTGTCACTGACTTCAAACTCAAAGTCCACTAAAGCATTTCCAACACCATAAACATCATACATTTTATTTAACCTTTAGGTTTCTTAACTATTTCATTAAAACTGAAAACAGAAGTCTTATATGCCTTTACTGCTATCTTCTATTAACCGCTTAAAATTTTGTTCGCTAGGCTCGCTAATTAGCGACCGAGCATCAGTTTCTTGCAAAATAGGTATGGCTAATGACTGAGCTTTAGTGAGTTTTGATCCAGCTTTCTTTCCTGCAATCAAAGCATCCGTTTGCTTTGAAACGCTGCCAGCTACCTTAGCTCCTAACGCCATTAATTGCGCTTTCATTTCATCTCTCGATAATGTTTCAAGCGTCCCTGTTATCACAAATGTCAAGCCAGCAAGCCGCTGGGCATTTTCTATAGAAACCTTTTCCCAAGTCAAGCCACATTGGTCTATTAAGCGCTCAACTAAAGCTTTGTTTCTACAATCAGCAAAATAGGTCTCTATATGCTGGGCAACAATGGGGCCAATATCATTGATACGTTGCAAGTCTTCGCTTGATGCTGACATGACAGGGTTTAAATCACCAAAGTACTGTGCCAAAGAACGCGCTGTCGCCTCACCGACTTCCCGAATACCTAACGCATAGATGAATTTAGCTAAACTCGTTTTACGGCTTTTTTCCAAAGCATTCAACAAGTTTTGTGCTGATTTTTCACCCATTCTCTCTAATTGACTAATATCTGATAATGACAAACTATATAAATCTGCTGGAGACTCAATCAGTTCCTCAGATACTAGTTGTTCGACAAGTTTATCCCCTAAACCATCGATATCGAGGGCTTTCCGACTCGCAAAATGCTTGATTCCTTCGACACGCTGAGCTCGACAAAAATAATTGCCAGTACAACGTATAACGGCTTCTCCCTCAATGCGTTGAACCGGTGAAGAGCATACAGGACACTCAGAAGGAAATAAAATAGGGCGCTCATCTCCTTGACGATAATCATCAATGACTCGAACAACTTGCGGTATAACATCCCCAGCTCGACGAATAACAACCGTATCGCCTATTTTTAGTTTCAAACGTGCTATTTCATCCTGGTTATGCAATGTTGCATTACTCACAGTCACACCAGCTACAGGTACAGGCTCCAATCGAGCCACAGGTGTAATTGCGCCAGTTCTTCCTACTTGAAACTCAACATCGAGCACTTTTGTCATTTCCTCAACAGCAGGAAATTTATGGGCAATAGCCCAACGGGGCGCTTTGGCCACAAAGCCTAATGTCCTTTGTAATGCTATACTATCTATCTTATAAACAACGCCATCAATATCGTAAGCGAGTTGTGAACGCTTCTGGCTTATCGACTCAAAATAAGCTAAACAACTTTCAATGTTAGGCTTTTGCTCCACTTCGTCACAGATGGCAAACCCCCACTCTTTCAGTTGCATTAAACGCTCAAAATGACTCTCTGCTAAAGTCGTATTCTCAACATAACCCATTGCGTAGGCATACATTGACAGAGGGCGCTTTGCAGTGATTTTGGAGTCCAGCTGGCGCAGACTTCCCGCTGCCGCATTTCTGGGGTTTGCAAAAACTTTCTCATTATTTCTTAACGCTTCTTCATTCAGTTTCTTAAAGCCCTCGAGAGTCATAAATACCTCTCCCCGAACTTCAACTAAGGAGGGAAAGTCACCGACCAACTCTAAAGGTACATTACGAATAGTTTTTACATTTTGTGTTATGAGCTCGCCTATTTCACCATCACCCCGGGTTGCTGCTTGGACAAGTTTACCACCTTCGTAAACTAAACTAACGGCTAAGCCATCCAGCTTAGGCTCACAGCAAAACACACGCTCCTCTTGATTATTTAAACGATCATTCAAACGTTTACTAAATCGCCGCACTTCTTCAGGTGAAAAAGCATTATCTAAGGACAACATGGGTAAACGATGTGTAACCTGCTCAAACCCAGCCAAAGCTTCTCCTCCAACTCTTTGGCTAGGCGAAGTTGCCGACCTGTATTCTGGATATTGTGACTCAAGCATAACCAGTTCTTGCATGAGCCTATCGTACTCTGCATCTGGCAAAATAGGACTATCTAGCACGTAGTACAAATGATTATGCCGATTAATTTGCTTCCGCAAATCAGCCACGCGCTCTTTTATCGTTTCGGGTGTGTCCATTGGTATCAACTTTAAAATACAGATAAAAATATTTGGATAAGAAGGAAGCCTAGATGACGATGGGTTTCTTACTATGTGCGAAACTTTATTTTTTTACAAAGTCCATAATGACATATCTTATTTTTAGTAAAATCTATTCAACATTCATGGCTTTTCGTTTAGCAAGACTCTTTCTTTCATATTCCAGGACTTGCTCTTTATAATGTTGTTTGGTTTGCTGCGTCCATACAGAACGTTGGCTATCTAAAACGCGTCCTTCCAACTGTTCTGCCGTTTTTTCAACAGCATCTAGCATTGACTCTAAAGCTTCGACTGGACGCTCGGGTCCGGGTAACACAAGAAAAAAGCTCAACCCTGAAGACATAAAACCTTCCATGTGATTTAAGTCAAAACTGCCTGGCTTCGTTGCATTGGCGACACTAAATAAAATTTGCTGATCACCAGAAAAATTTTTGTAACGGTGAAAAATATCCATATCACCATGGCGAATTCCTAATGGAAGTAAGGTTTCCAAAATTTGAGTGCCAGTAAATTTATGTTCCTTAGCCATAACGTTGATAACCAAAACTAGCTCAGGTTTTTCTTGCGATAACACAGGTTCCGCTTTTTTCACCCGAGGCGAAATTTTTTCATCATCAAACCAAATTTCTTGTTGATTGTCAGTAGTCAATTCAACTTGAGGCTCTTTTCTATCAGATACGCGCCTTACTTGACTCACTCCTAAGCCATCAAAATCTTCCAGCATCTCTTTGGTTTGGGGCAGGCGCTCACCACCCATTACCGATCGCTTTTTCTTGTTGAGCCGTCTAAAACCATCCCATGCAACAAAAGCAATGACAATTAGCCCAAGTATAAATAAAACAACTCTGAGTTCTGCGACCATTTGTTCTTCCTGTTTACCTTTATGGTATCACTTTGCGATTATACGCCAGCTAATTCGGCCGCTTCCTCAATATCCACCGAAACTAACCGCGAAACGCCCGGCTCGTGCATAGTAACACCCTGCAACTGCCTCGCCATTTCCATTGAAACTTTATTATGTGAAATGTAAATGAATTGCACAGCTTGCGACATTTCTTTCACCAATTTACAAAACCGACCAACATTCGCATCGTCCAATGGTGCATCCACTTCATCCAGCATACAAAATGGTGCAGGATTCAAACGAAAAATAGCAAAAACTAACGATAAAGCGGTTAGCGCTTTTTCTCCACCAGACAGCAAGTGTATAGTACTATTCTTTTTACCGGGTGGTCGAGCCATTATGGCTACACCTGTATCCAAGAGATCATCTCCTGTTAACTCCAAGTAGGCATGTCCTCCACCAAATACTTTGGGGAAAAGCTCCTGCAAGCCAGAGTTGACAAGCTCAAAAGTATCTTTAAAACGATTTCGCGTTTCTTTATCAATTTTGCGAATAGCAGTTTCGAGTGTTTCTAAAGCCTCCTGCAAATCATCATGTTGGGAGTCCAAATACACCTTACGCTCATTCTGCGTTTGAAATTCATCTATAGCAGCTAAGTTGATTGCACCCAGTCGTGTGATGCTTTTTGCAATCGAAGATAACTTATCGACCAGTGTATCTTCGGTTAATTTATCATCAACTGAAGCTTGAATTTCAGCAGCCGTCGTCTCTAGAGCTTCTATTTGCTCTAAATGATTTTTACGTTGTACCACTAAACCCTGGCAATCAACACGTGAGCGTTCAAGTTTTTCTCGAATAGCCATCGAGTTTTGCTCACTATTAACCCTTTGTTTGTCTAATTGTCGTATACGTTCTTCGACTTCTTCCAGTTTTTCTCGTGCGAGTTTTAAATCGACTTCAACATTAACTCGTTTTTGCAAGCTTAACTCAAGTTCTTCTTGCATAAGAGCGATGGGTTCTTCATTTTCTTCTTGTGATAATTGTAACGTTTCAATGCGCTCTTGAAGCTGACTCATTTGTTCTATAATACGCTGCTGATTACTAATCAAACTGTTTTTTTCAACACGAATAGATTCAGCTCTAATCGAAAGCTGATGATATTTTTCTTTATCCTCTTTCGCTTGTAGGCGAGCACCCTCTAATATTGATCGTTTATCTTCTCTGGATGCTTGTAGCTTCTCGCGACAATCTTCATCATCTGCCATGGCTTCCAAATATTGCTCCAGCTCGATACGTTGATGTGCAAGCTCCTCTTGTTCTTCTTGCTGCTGCTGTTTATTTTCAGTCATATCAAGCTGAATACGCTCGAGCCGCTTATTAACCTGTTCTAATTTAGCACGACTAGCACCAACTTTCGTTTGCAGTTGATTACGCACTTGATTTAAATCATTCAATGAATCTTGTGCATTTTGCCACTCTTCTTCTAAAGCAGCTAAACCATCAGTTTCCTTATCAATCCAATTTTCTAGGGTTTGAATTTTTTCTTGGTGTGAATCGGTTAATTGTTTTAATGAGTCGATAGCTTTTTCTCTCTCTAAAACACCTTGCTCAGAAGTCGCCTCATTATCCATTTTTACCCAGCCTTGACCGAGCCAGATACCACAAGAAGTGACCACTGAGTCTGCTTTGCCTAGGGAAGCTAATAACTCTTGAGCACTTACTAGATCTTTAGCAACATAGATTTGATTTAACCATCCTGATAAGTCGATAGATGTCGAAATACACTCACTCAGTAACTTAGCAGTTTTCGAGGTATCCGTAGGATTACCGCTCGTGGAGTTTAGACGGGTATTGTCTAAAGAGCGAGTGTCGGCATGGCTTTGAATCATTGATAACGACACTCCATGCTCGTTTCCTGCAGCAATCAATTCATCAAAACTTTGCAAAACAATCGCATCAAGATCGCTAGCCAAGACTGTTTCTAACGCTTTTTCCCAACCCGGTTGAACATCCAAGAAACTGACAAGTTTAGGCTTATCCGCTAGACCCTTTTGATCTAAAAATTCTTGTGTCTCTTTCCCTGCCTGATTGAGAGCGGCATGCTGCAATGCTTCCAAAGTCATCAAGCGCTTTTTATCTTTATCATATTCAAGCCGAGTTGCAGACAGTTTTTGCGTCTCACTTTTTAAATTTTCTCTTTTTGTTTTTAACTCTTGTAATTGATTCCCAACTCGTGTTTGTGTAAGAACAAATTCATCATCCAACAAATTGAGTTCTTCAATAAATTCATTAATTTCTTCTTGATTATTATCAATACTTAATTGTAAACGTTCTTCTTCTTGCTTTGATATGCGAAGCTGTAGCCTCTCAATAACAGATTCAGAGTGAGTAATACGAGTTTGGAGCACTTCAGCTTGCTTTTTATTATCTGCAGACTTTGCGTAGAATTCATCCCATTCACTTTGAGATTCCTGTAAAGAAGCCTCCAGTTCCAAAACGCGCTCTGCGGAAAGCTCCATACTTTCTTCTAGCATTTGCAATTCAGGTTCAGCTTCTAGTAGTTCCTCATTGAGCAGTTCTTGCTTTTCATCATCCAAAGCTTTATGTTCTTCAGATTGATGTAGAGCGCTCTTAGCTTGCAAAAGATCATCGCTAAGTTGCTGTTTGCGTTCATTAGAATGCTTAATAGCTTGTTCAATACGAGCGATATCCGAGCCTATACTGTAAAAGTGTCCTTGTATATCATTAAACAACTCCGTTTGTTCATGATGTTCTTCACGTGTTTTTTCAATGCTGGCATCGACACCACGTTGATCGGCAGAACGCGATTCCAGTTCCACTTCAAGCTGGGAGATTAGGGTTTCTGACTGCTTAACTTTCTCATCCAATGTTTGCCAACGTAGTAGTGCTAAATGCGCTTTATGAAGGCGTTCTTCAGCTTTTAAATCTTTAAATTTTTTCGCGGCATTGGCTTGCTTTTGCAAATGTGACAGTTGTTTGTCCAGCTCTTCACGAATATCATTTAGGCGTTCTAGATTTTCACGTGTATGTCGAATACGATTTTCCGTTTCCCGACGACGTTCTTTATATTTGGATATGCCAGCAGCCTCTTCAATAAAAACTCGGAGCTCCTGGGGCTTTGATTCAATTAAGCGCGAAATCATTCCCTGTTCGATAATCGCGTAGCTGCGAGGCCCTAAACCCGTTCCCAGAAAGATATCTGTGATATCTTTACGACGACACTTGGTGCCATTCAAGTAGTAATTTGACTGTCCTTCTCGGGTGACTAATCGCTTTGTCGATATTTCATTATATTTCGCGTATTCGCCGACCAGAGTACTGTCAGAGTTGTCAAACACCAATTCAACACTGGCTTGAGCTACAGGCTTGCGGCCGGTTGAGCCGTTAAAAATAACATCGCTCATTGAATCGCCACGCAAGTGTTTAGCAGAACTTTCACCCATTACCCAGCGAACAGCATCGATAAGATTGGATTTTCCACAGCCATTAGGCCCTACAATTGCCGTGAGGTTCTCAGGGAACGGCGCAGTTGTAGGATCAACAAATGATTTAAAGCCTGCCAGTTTAATTTGTTTTAAACGCATAAAGAATGACGAATCCGCTGAAACTTTTTAAAAACTTCGCTAATGTTTTGCATAAACAAAGCGCAAAAAACAGTAATCTTATTCCAATAAAAGGTTAACTCGAACCAAATAAACTAACCAAAATTCTTATTGTGTTCTACTGCTAAAAAGAAAAATACTTGTCAGTCAGTCTACTTTGCGTGCAGCCCACACTAATTCTAGCTCTAACCTCTGTATTTTTATCAATTTTTTGTTTGCTTAAATTTTGCGTTGAATTGAGTGTGGACACTCCTTCAAGTATCTACGGACTGAAAAATACCATTTCAGACAAACCGAAGCAAAAAGCGAAGTAGTTTAAATGATTTTTTATTTGATGCCCACCCAAAAACATCACATTTATTTTGAATGTTTTTTAGACACTCATAGTTTCTTACAAGCTGTAGCTTGTTTTTTAGAACTTTTTATCGCAGAGTATTTTGTTTTATTGAATCGTATTTAAATTTTTATTTTTAAGGTGATGTTTTTTCATGCAAAGTCAACTCTCATCCGGCATAACCTACTTGCCAAGGGGCTTCCAACTCATTACAAAACCTGGCATTAGACAGTGGGTCATTGTTCCTCTTATCATCAATTTAATCGTTTTAGGTACAGCTATTAGCATCGCTTTAAATCAAGTTCAAGCTTTGGTTGACTGGACACATTCCTATCTCGATGGCAGTTGGTTGAGCGGTTTGAGTGTGATCGCAGCTCCTTTGATTTGGGTTTTTGCTATTTTTTTATCAGCTATGTTTGTTTTCTATGTATTTGCTATCGTTGCCAATTGGATTGCAGCTCCCTTTAATGGGCCTTTATCTGAGGCGGTTGAAGCCTATTTGACCGGTACTGCAAACCCTGCCAGTTGGTCACAAGTTGTTACAGACCTGCCAAGAGTATTAGCCAGAGAGTGGCAGAAACTTCTTTATTACATACCTCGTGCTTTGCTTATGCTTTTTGCCCTTTTTATTCCTATCATAGGCCCTTTATTGTGGTTTCTTTTTTCAGCCTGGATGATGTCCGTGCAATATGCCGATTATCCAATGGATTGCCATAAAGTCCCTTTTAAAAAAGCGATAAAATTGTTAAAAACCCAGCGTTGGCAATCTATTAGTTTTGGTGGAAGCGTCATGTTACTTACCATGGTACCTTTCATTAATTTATTGGTCATGCCCGCTGCTGTCGCAGGCGGTACATTGATGTGGGTAGAACGTTTTCGTGACGAGAATAGACTCTATTGAGTCATTTGCTTATTCTTTTATTTAGCAAAACCTAAAGGATATGCAACTTGTTCACGATACCCGGTGGTGATTTTGTAGTATCCTGCCAGCTCTTTATCGAGTTCTTTATCACCGGTATCAGCAATCAGAGGTCTGCCGGATAAGGCTCGAAGTTTGCTGCGAGTTGCAATAATCTGAATATTTTCTTTACCAATTTTTCGAATCACATCCGGGCTTAATTGTTGATTACCTCGGCCAAAAATATGTCCTTGGCCACCAATCACGGTTATTAAAAGTTTTATCCTGCCGCGGTGTTTAGAAAAATAATCCAATAAGGTATTTTGATAACAATCTTTGGCTACGAGTTGGTTATTTTGTATTAAATCAACGCCCAATAAGGTATTTTCTAAACCTAATTCTTCCATAACAGCAGCGCAAGTCGAGCCAGAACCCACAACCCACAACTCATCGCCAATGTTCTCAACAATATCTGCCACAATGTCGCTAATCACTAAAGCTTCGTCCTGATAGCCTGAAGATTTAACTCGTTGAACAAATTCAACACTTTGAGGTACAACTAACTCACCAAAATGTTGAACTTTGACTTTATTTTCTCGAAATGCATTTTCATCAATATCAACAACATCAGCTTCTCCAACATTAAGCCACTGCCCGGCTATCATTTGTTGAGTCAGTTCACCAGCGGCTTCTGGAGTAACAGCGTAAACCCCTGAATGAATTTTACAACCTGCTGGAACACCCAAAACAAGGGGAGTGCTTTCTCCAACCCCTGTCACAAGATTGCGCGCGGTCCCATCCCCACCCGCAAACAAGATCAAATCAACCCCGTTATCGAGCAATTTTTTTGCTAAAGCTATGGTATCTTCTTCAGAAGTTTCTGGTGGTGTTTCATAAACAATTTCATAATCTACGCCACAGGTTTGAGCCGCTAACTCTCCCATGACTCCAGAGCCAGTATAAACTTTTACGCCTTGCAATCGACACTGTTTAAGGGCGCGCTCCATTTTTATCGTGCTTTCTGGTATGGCTCCTCTGTTTAACGCTTCCATTTGTATATCAGTTCCATCACTACCTTTGAGGCCAACACGCCCACCAATTCCAGCAACAGGATTAACAATGACACCTAGCTTAAACATAACGCTCTCCTCAAACTTGAGATTATTTTAATATCGTCAAGTACACGTTTTAAACAAAACAGAATGGCAACATAGGATACTGCGAAAAATTAACCGCGGCAATGAGAGTCATATTACAGAAACGTCACGACCTGAAAAACGATGAGGTCTTTTCAGCTCGTGATCGAAGATGTTTTTAATTCAAAGATAATTAGGGTGTTTCAGGTGTTGTCAAGAATCGAGAAATAACGTCCGTGTAAGCATTACCTTCATAAGCACCATCGAGCAACATATTTTCTTCGATTTCTAAAGTCGGTTGCCTCAACATACCAATTTGAATAAAAGCTGAATTACCTTCAAAGGTTTGCGCTTTGGCACCTTCAACAACTTTTTCACCATTAAACCACAAACTGACTTCTCCCAAATTCGGATCAGAATTCCATTTAACATGAAAAACGGCGCGATGCCATCTTCCTGCTGTCACCAAACCCTCTCCTTCCCAAACAATTTTAAAGTCAGGACGGTTAGTTGTTAGAAAAAGCTTTTCTCCATTAACTCTTAAACTCAGTATCTGCTGAAAAGTATTATTACTTTCCCAATAGCCAATTAAATGATCTGTCGGCTCTAAAGTTTCAGGCAAATAGAAACTCCAACCAAAATAAGTTTCAGCGCCGTCAGCTACACGATCAGGTGTCGGTTGGTGTTGCAGCTCCACTCGGTTGAGATTATTTCCAGGCCACAAATCACTGGATGTGATATTAACTTTGCCTACTTTATTTCCAGTGCCATCGTCGATGATAGAAAGACCTCTCTCGAGCAATAGGTTCGTCCATTGTTCGGTCAGATCATTAACTTCAAAATCACCAATCCACACAGGGTTTGCCGGTTGGTTGGGATCTGGCATGGGTTCCTCCTCCTCAGGTATTGTTCCCTCTTCTGAATCAGGATTAGTACCATCTGATGGAGGATTAGAGTCAGAATCGCCGCCGGTATCTTCATCGTTATTACTGTTATCTTCGTCATTTTGATTGGCATCATCAGAATCATCTGAACCATTGCTGTCATTTTGCTCGTTATCAGTTTCATCAGAAGTGTTATCACTCGATGGTGGTTCATTCGTGGTTTCTTCAATCGAACCATCATCCGAATTCAAAGGCGATTCTTCTTCAGAATTACAAGCGCTTAAACTCAATGCTAATGCGCAAACAGCCAAGAGATATGACGTATTTCTGCTATTCATGTTAAAATTCCCCAAACAAAATTATTTTAATGATCAATGCCGTTTGATAAGCAACCGGTTAAGTTCTGAGCAATGATTCTATTCGTTTTATGCAAAAACTCGATAGTAGTGAAAAATGTCAGGGCTTTATGTGAGAATTGTCATTCTTCTGCAAAAACATGAAAACCTAATTTTATCAACTAATACAATACGTTCTTTTATCCATAATTAGAGATTTACCATTTTACAAAAAATGTGCTTTTAGGGCTTGCTCAAATTTTTGTGCCCTGGTTGGAAGACCTTCATGCTGAAAAGTTTCAATTTGAGCTGCCACTTTTGCTGCAAATAATTCCACTTCGTTGTTAAGCCATCGCGAAACATTATGATTATCAACACTCACTTCAAATGGATAACCACATGCTTTTGAGAAAATCGCTTCGAGAGCCTGAGGTTTAATTTCGACGGCAAAAAATCGTCGTTGAGCTTCAAGATCTCTTTGTTCAGACTCATACCAATATCCAAAATCATCCTGAAGAAGACGTCCTTCACCTGCCAAGCACCAGTGCGCTACCTCGTGCAACGCAGAAGAAAAAAAATCTTCTCTAAAAATTAACTGATGATCAACTTCTTGATGTTTAGCCGCTTTATAAAAGGGTTCTTTACCTCCTTTGATCAAGCGAGTTGCATACTCTTTTGAAAAAAGGTTATTAAATATTGTTATAAGTCTGTCACAATCAAATACAAGATTTGGGTTTGTCGACTCCATTAAATCTCCTTAATACAGACGAAACTCGTTTAGATTCTACGCTTTAAAATGCTACAATCTCGCTATTTTAACCTTTTTTGCCCTTTTTCAAACAGCTAGGAATATAATTTAAAACATCAATGAATGTATGAATGCTCTAAAGATGCTATCAATAGCCATATTCACTTATAAGTGCATTTTCGAAGGAGAAGCGCCTTGGCAAAAACAGTAAAAATTCCTGTGAGTGAACTTAGGTTAGGCATGTACATCGCGGAGCTAGATATTCCGTGGGAAGAAACTCCTTTTTTATTTCAAGGCTTTACTGTAAATTCACATACGGATATTGATGCCGTCAAAGAACATTGTCGTTACGTGTTTATCGACATGTCTAATGGTGTAGGTCCCAAGTCAGCTAAAAAACCACAAGAACCCCTGGTAAAATCATCAAAATCTAGCTTATTTGGATTGTTTAAACGCCAAGAACATGCGTCACCAACGCAAACCATCCAAGAAGAAATAGAACCAGCCCGTCGCATTTACAAAAAAACTAGTCGTCTAGTACGCACTTTTATGGATGATATCCGTTTAGGCATTAGTTTCAATGTAGAGTCGATAAAAAAACAAGTTAGCTCTTGCGTTGATAGCGTTTTACGCAATCCTGATGCGATGATGTGGCTCACTAAAATGCGCACACAAAACGATTTTATTGCCACACACTGTTTGAATGTGTGCATTTTAACAATCTGTTTTGGTCGAGAGCTAGGTATTCCACGCAAAGAACTTGAAAACCTTGGATTGTGTGCACTTTTACACGATGTTGGATTATTGAAGCTGTCTACCACACTAATGGAACAGAAAGCGCCCTTAACAAAAATCGAGCTAACCCAGTTACAAACTCATACAGAACTTGGTCGCAACGTTTTGATGTCTGCTTCGAATGTCTATTTTGGCGTTATTGATGTGGCTTACACTCACCACGAAAAAGTTAACGGTCAAGGTTATCCTAGAGGATTAGCGGAACAACAAATATCACCTTTCGCACGTATTACAAGCATCTGTGATACCTATGAAAGCATGACCAAACATTCAATTTATCATGAAACACGAACACCATTCGGTACGTTAAAATATTTAAATCACGAAAAAAATAAAAGTTTTGATGCACAACTTGTCGATAAATTTGTTGATTTTATGGGTGTTTTTCCTATAGGCAGTATTGTCGAATTAAATAGTGGGGAAGTCGGCATTGTTATATCCACACAACGTAAAAGCCCAACGCAACCGAAAATCCTTGTTTTATTGGACAAAGCAAAAAAACCGATGAAAGAAAAAGTGCTAGATTTGATGGCCTTACCGCAAAGACAGACCGAACCCTTAAAGATCATTCGTGTATTACAACCAAGTGATTACGACATTGATCTCGAAAAATTACAGCAAGACGGTTTACAGATAAAGCTCATCTGAAGCTCTGATGAATTCTTTTTCGTGTTGGCAGGCTTTTACTTGTCTGTCTATAATTCTAATCAAAACCCATATTTATCATCTAACAATACGAGTGATGTACAAAGCTTTATGGCGATTCCTTTATTAATTTGTGACGATTCAAGTATGTCCCGTAAAATGGTTAACCGCTCACTCCCAAAAGACTGGGATGTCGAAGTAACCTTTGCAAAAAACGGTGTAGAGGGTCTAGAGGCTATTCGTAAGGGTCAAGGGGAAATGGTCTTTCTCGATTTAACAATGCCTGAACTCGATGGCTACGGTGTCCTAGAATCCATCAAACAAGAAGGTCTAAAATGCGTAGTCATTGTGATCTCTGCGGACATTCAACCTGAAGCTAGAGAAAAATGTATTAAACTAGGAGCTCTTGAGTTCATCAAAAAACCAATTGACACAGAAAAACTCACACAAGTGTTAAAAGAATATGGCTTGTACTAATTATCAAAAATTAGGATAAACGAACTCATTATGACAACCTTGGAATTAACCGAAGACCAGCGTGACTGTTTGCAAGAACTCAGTAATATCGCAATGGGGCAAGCAGGTGATTCGCTTGCTCGATTTCTCGAAGTTTTCGTCCATTTGAGTGTACCCAAAATTCAAATTGTACAAACATCCCAAGTCTCTTCATCCCTAAAAAACATTTCTGAGCCAGGTTTACCAGTGATTGTGGTCGGACAAAGTTTTTATAACGCACAGGGCCAGAAGAGTTTGCATGGGGAAGCAATCGTTATCTATAGCGAAAGTGGAGCTGACACCCTGTCCAATTTCCTAGGTGATGATGAAAGCAAACCAGAAACCGATGAAAGCCTCATGGATATATCCAATATTCTCATCTCCGTATGTCTTAACGGATTAGCAGAACAGCTTGATACGCGTTTAAGCTTTTCAGCACCGACCATGATTGGTAAAGGTATTTCCTGCAATGATGTGTTTAATAGCGGCAAACTATCTTGGGATAACGCGCTATTAATTGAAATTAACTACACTTTCGAATCCACCGAAATGAGCTGTAATCTTGTACTTATCATGCCTGACGAATCTGTTGAAGGTATCATCGCCAAAGTTAATGAAATACTCGATGAATTTTGATGATAGAAAAACTCGAAGACCATAAGTTTCTAACGAGGATTCTCAATGGAATCAATTGTGGTATTGTTGTCATTGACAAAGACATTAATATCCACTCCTGGAATGGATTTATGGTTTCTCACAGCGGGCTCTCTGAAGAACAGGCCTTAGGCCATTGTCTATTTGATCTTTTTGAAAAAATACCCAGACGCTGGCTAACCAATAAAGTGCAAAGTGTTTTCATGCTGAAAAACTTTGCTTTCACCTCTTGGGAACAACGGCCTTATTTATTCCCTTTCTATCATAACCGCCCTGCCACGTCTATCGTGGATCATATGTATCAAGATTGCACGTTCATTCCATTATTTAACCAAGAAAATAATGTGGAGTATGTTTGTATTACCATTCAAGATGTAACAGATACGGCTATATATCAAATATTACTTCAACAAACTAAAGAAGAAATTGAACGTCAGAGCAAAACCGATGGATTAACACAGCTTTACAACCGTAGCCATTGGGAAGAATGTTTACGCAGAGAGGTATCTCGTGTAGAACGTTATGAAGGTGAGTTGACTATTATTATGATGGACTTAGATCATTTCAAGTCCATTAATGATCGACTTGGACACCTTGCTGGCGATGAGGTCATCAGAGAATCCACCAGAATATTAAGGGATTGTTTGCGTAATTCTGATATTGGAGGTCGTTATGGCGGAGAAGAATTTGGTGTTATTCTTCCAGAAACCGACATTGACGGTGCTTTAGTCACTGCAGAAAGAATACGTCAAGCTATTGAAACATCTGATATTGTTTTTAATAACAAAGCGATCAAAGTCACAGCAAGCTTAGGCATTGCTATGTATGATGTTGCAGGTATTAGTTGTGATCAACTTATTGATAGAGCAGATCAAGCTCTCTATCAAGCTAAACATGCTGGAAGAAATTGTATTCGAGCATTCGAATAAAACTAATACTCGCTCACAATTAACGTTTCCATTTTTGATAGCCTGACAATGATTGATCTACACATTGACGATTTTCATCGCGATATCTCTCTAGCACTCGTGAAACTATTTAATGCATTTCCCGCCAAACATACGATTTACTTGGATGAAATTTGTGGTGAGGATAATAAGGATGAATTTGGTATTTCAAGTGATAGGCATCAGCGCTGTATGGGTGCTTTGATGTGGCTAAAAGATGAAGGTCTCATCCGCATTGACGATATTTTGCCTCACGAAGGCATCGATCAAGCCATTTTAACTATGCCTACTTATCTATTACTTGTAAGGATAACACACCAAGCTGACGGTCAATCTAGCAAACAACCCAAGCTCGGTTTTATACAAGAGATTCGGACGGCATTATCTTCAGGTTCTTCTGAACAGGTGAATCGGGTCATGGAAAAATTTCTAATGAAATGGCACAGTGTACAAAAATCAAACTAATAGCACGCTCACATAAGCAATAACTTTACAACAGCTTGACGTTGATAATGCTATACTTAAGTACTACAGAAATGACGAATGAAATTATTTATTTGTAGGGTCATTCGTTCTTTTTATGTTATTTTAGGGCATAAATTTTTTGTCAATAAAAATAGTGGGTAGTACAAATGAAGACAACCGAAATTATTGCTGTAAGACCTGACAAACTTGACGAAGATTGCGTATTAGTAACTTTAAAGCATTATCCACGTTCTACTGATAAATTACGTGAATTGAAACCACGGCTCGTAACTTACAAAGGACACAATCAGCATTGGTACGTTCTGCCTTCCTACCAGCCTACTCCTGCTAGCATCACCCGCTTTTTAAGTCGAATTGTTAATGGCAGAGAATTTAGACATATTCAACTTCACCTGGAAAAGCTAAAAAAAATACAAGCTAATGCACGAGCAACTTCTCAAACAGTTACCAACTAACACGTTCACTATAATTTAAGAAACTCTTTCTTAAAAAATTATCGTATGCATTCATCTATTAGCATTAGATTGACAGATGCAATAACAAACTTTAAAAAAACCATTTATTTACAGGGCTTTTTGGTTGTTTATTAACCTTAACAAGTTAATAATAAGCATTATACGATAGATCAAAAAACGACCTTTTCTCAGAGTTTCCTACTGTTATTGCCAATAAAATCAACTAAAGTAGAAAGCAGGAGGACTGTAAACATGGCATGTTTCTATAACCTTCAAACTGACTCTATCCACTACTTACTTAATCATCACACATTTGGCGGTCGTCAGAACTTGGTGGATAACGTAAAATTAGTTCAGTTCCAATTTCACTTTACAGTCAGTCTAAATGAAGAAAATATTTTTTTAGTCTTATCCGATCAAGAACATTGCTATGATTTCAGTCAATTAAAATCTGAATTATTTTTTGAGAAAGATCATTACAATGAAGCTATTGAAAAGTTCAAAAAAACCATTAGTTTAAGACCCCATTTAGAAACTTATCAAGACTTAGCACTCAGTTACTGGTTGAATGGTAATACAGAAAAAGCCTATAAAAGTATTAAAGAAGGCTTATTACTATCCAAAGAGGATTTTTATTTAGACCAATTAGTTGCTGAAATTTATTTGACAGAAGGCCTTGTACGCTTCTTACTAAGTTGGATTCCTCCTGACAATTAGTCTCGGATAAAAAGCCTGCGCTGCAGAATTTTCAGAAGGTTTTATGTTTAAGTTGTAATCGACCGAATGTATCTATTCTGATTTTTTCGCCAGCGCAATTCTTAGCTGCATATGAGTTTTAGAGATTAACTTATAAAAATCACATTCGTTCAGAATCTGCTAACAGTCACTATCTGAATCCGCATTATTTTTAATAACAGAAAATGGTGCACTAATGTTAGTTTCACTGATAGGACGATTGGCCCATACAGAATTTCCCTGCAAATTAAAACTTAATAAGAGATAATCACAACAATCTTTTATTGGTGTATTTTGATTTTCATCAAAAACAACTTCAATAATATCTGCATCTTTATTTGAGTTTCCACTAGCAAATATTTTTAGCAACATTATCTCTCACAAACATATCAAATGATGGTTTATACACTTTAATTATTTTCGAACTTTGATTGTAGTTGATCCCATTAATTTTATAAGATTTATCTTAGCTTCTCATATCTTCTGACACCGTTAAGTTATGTGATTGAATCATCATTGTATCCTCATTGTTCTTTCCAAAGATTTTATTGATCGCTTATCATTAAGACTTTATAAAATGTCATCAACAATCGTTGTTTTTCATCATAAAAATTCAAGTCTATAGATTTTTTATTCTTTCTCAAATAAGTTAAAATTATTATTAATTGTGTTTCAGAAATAAAATGATAGCTAACATCTTCATCTTGATCGCCTAAAGCAGTACAAGAATTTTCTTTATTGACACGGATAGGCGGAGTGCTCCAATAAAGTTCGGTAACTTGCATACTTATGATGGCAAGTACCGAATTATATTGTTTTATATCTTGTTGTTTATTATCAAAGTCTAAGAAAATTTTATGCGTCGACTGACCGTTATAAGACAACATCAATTAGTTTTTACAACGACAAATGAATAATTTTTGCCTATAAATATTTTCTGAATGTGGAAAATAAGGAATACTGAAACATAATTCAGTCGTTAAATTTTTTTCCAAATTGGGATAAAAAGTCATTAACGAGTTCATTGAAAATCCTATCTGGAAAAATATATCCAATGTAGAACTACGCTTTACTTTTTCAGCTAACAAAAACGCTAATGAGGGGAATGATAAAGGATTTAAAAGAAATAGTCTCTAAACAACAGATAACAAATAATAACAAACCTCTATGGCTTTCGCTTCTAAAAAATAGAAGCGAAAGAATAAAAAATTATAAAGGCTTTTTAAAATTACCTCATAAAATATTTAAGGCGTACAGGTTTCACTAGGTGTTACACTCGCATGTTTTTGCATAAAACTCACTAAATGTGCCCGAGCACCAGATTTCCAAAATTTTTGTAAGGTCAGTTGTGCTTGAGGCATTCGAATGGTATTACTATTGCGGGCTAAATCAATCGCATAGGCACCATAATTAGCAAACTCCGCAAGATTATCCCAGTCTCGATAGCTTTCCAAAGCGATATGGCACACACGACAATAAGGTTTAATCACTTGATCATAAACCACAGGATTTTCGGACCAACCACTGGGTACAAACTCTGTATCAAAGGTTTGCCCTACTGTATTGATGTTATTATCATACCAGTTATTGACAAGTGTTGAAAAATCCGCAGAGACATTAGTGGCTAAAACAATTTGATTGAGTTTTCTAAAAGACTCTTGTTGTGCGTTAAGGGTATACGCTGCATTGTTTGAAAACTCATAGTTTTCAATATCAAAAGGAAGAAATCGCGCATCAATAACACTATTAGAGGCCGGATCATACCGCCCACCGTGACAATTTAAGCAAACACCTGGTACAGCTTTAGCACCTTGCTGATCCAAAGGAATATCACGCAACAAATTACCATTACCATCATAAACATAAAATGTCACAGCATTGCTGTTCACATTCGGAAAATATGTCATAGCAACGGTTGCTACAGGGCTATCTTGATTAATTACCGCATTTAACGCACTATCATGATCATCAATCACTGGTGTGCCATAATTCGTGACATAACATGCTACTCGGCCTGAAAATTCTTGTCGACAGTTCATATCGCGTCCTAACCCTAAATCAAACGCATTGTAATATTTAGCACTTGCTGCGCGCTGCGGTGGTATTACAATCGTGCCGCCCGGGTTCGCACTACTAAAACCATTTTGGATCAACCAAGCATTGAACGTACTTGGCGCATTAATGCTTTGATAATAATCACTCTGTTCACAATTTTGTCCAGGATCAGAACAATCATAATCATAGAGATTATTTTGCGGTTCAGAACGAATATTTAAATAATTCACCGTGTTGATATTGGGTAAACCATCCGTATCTACTAACATGATGTTAGGATTATTATAACTCACGCAAGCCGCCCCAGCTTCTGTATAATTTTTTCCAGCGTTCAACTCTACTATCAAACAATCAAGATTGTCATCAAAAGACACTAAGTTATATACGCTACCGCTAACCGTTGCACGCGCTCTTAACTGCACAAGACCGTTGTTTACCCATAAAGCTGTTCCAGGTACAACACTCACACTCCAAGAATATAAAGTACCGCTATCATTGTCTAAAGCAGGCGTTGCTGAACTGGTGGTATTGCCGATAACAACCCAAGACCCCGAACTCATGTTAAAAGCCTCTATAGAGATGGGCGTACTGGCATCTGTGTAATACCCTGTCATAGAAATCGATTTCGTTGCGGTATTGCCCGACTGTGTATTGCCATTTTGTGGTCCTATCGTGCAACCTTGCAAAACGACTATTAATAACCATCCAATTTTGATTATGTGATTCATCGTTATCTCCTGGGATTTTATTCAAGTATCAACTCATCATGTTTACAATCCACTGCGTAAATAATGCAGAGTGACAGCAAACGCCTTCATAAACCTTAACTAAAGTTCTTTACTTAAATGAACGCTATTAATAGTGCTGCATTTTCAACGAAGATGAGATTTCTTGGGTATTTCTATACTGTAAACGCATAATAACTTTTAATGAGATATTGAAACATTATGACTGGAGACAATACATCCTTATCATCAGCTTTGCGTTTGATTAAAACATGTTCAATATCGCAATAAGAGTGAACAAAATACGCAATACAGTCAATTTTTGTCGGTGATTTCTGATAAAAAGCGCTTGTGTTCACAGCTTGATACAAGTTCATTTTATCCAGCTTGATGATACTTCAAACATTTATCGGTATGATGATGCCCTATAACATTCTTGTTGTTAAAACTCTTATTAAATGAGGAGCATTATTTGATGAATCCATTTTTGAAAGGGATGCTGCTGGCTTTGACAGCTATATCAATAGCATTTCCTGCTTTTGGGGAAAAAAGCACTTTATTACTTAAACAACCCACTGTTTCTGAAAAACACATTGCTTTTGTTTATGGAGGTGATATTTGGTTAGCAGATAGAGCAGGTAAATTGATAAAGCGTTTGACCTCTCACCCCGCCAGTGAACATACACCACGTTTTTCACCTGATGGCAGTAAGATTGCTTTTAGTGCCAATTACCAAAATAATGAAGATGTTTATGTTATTGATGTTAATGGCGGTCAAGCAAAACGCCTGACCTTTCACCCCAATAGTGACGTGGCCAACGGCTGGTCCAAAGATGGCAAACAAATATTATTTGCCTCAACCCGAGAAATTCGAAATAGTCGTAGCAATCAATTGTACCAGATAAATGCTAGTGGTGGTTTTCCAAAAAAAGTGATGGAGGCCGTCGCCGTTGAAGGTCAATGGGATCCTTCTGGAAAAATTTTAGCCTATCGCCCCAATGTGATGGCACATCGGGGTGCTTCTGGTTGGAATATCCACCGAGGTGGCCAAACCCCACCAATTTGGATTTTACAACCTGGTGAAGATTGGTTAGAAAAAATACCGAGTGGTAACAGCAACAACTTTAATCCAATGTGGTCAGAAAACAAAGTTTATTTCATATCGGACCGAGATAATAAAGCTAATAACCTTTTTGTGTATGACCGAGATAATAAAGGCGTTACACAGCTCACGCAAAAAACACAATGGAATATCCGTTCCGCCGCTCTATACGATGATAGCATTATTTTTGAAGCAGGGGGACAACTGTATGATTACTCTATCTCGCAGCAATCTACGCAAACACTATCGATTACCGTTACCACCGATTTTCCAAAAACTCATGCTCAATGGAAATCAACGCATAACAATATCGAAAGCTTTAACTTGTCTTCTTCGGGTAAACGCGCACTTGTCACAGCACGCGGTGATATTTATTCTTTACCGTTAAAAGATGGCAGCATAAGAAACCTAACTACCACGAGTGGGCTTCGAGAAATGAATGCTTTATGGTCTCATGATGGTTCACAAATCGCTTTTCTGCGTGAGAATAAAAAGAATGCTAGTAATGCTGTTTCAATCACTCACCAACTCGTTATTATCGATCAACAAAACTTAAAAGCAGAAAAAATTTATGATCTTAAATCTAATGATTATTTAACCTTGCTAGCCTGGTCGCCAGATAGCCAAATTGTTATTTTTCAAGATAATCACCTCAATCTCTTTTCTATCGATTTAAGTTCAAAAAATGTTAAAAAAATTGATAGCAATGCTTTCCGGTCTGGCTTTCAATTATCTTTCTCTAGAGATAGTCGCTACTTGGCTTATATTCGCAAAGGTGAAAACTACTTTTCTAGACTTAAAATTCATGATTTCAAAAAGAACCAGAGTATAGTCATTACTGACGGCATGAGTGATGTAAACTCACTGGTGTTTGCTGATGATGATTACCTCTATTTTACAGCATCAACGAATTACGGGCCCGCTGCCATGGGCTTTGATTTAAGTACGCAAGAAAAAAACAGACGTATTGCTATTTACGCATTGGTTTTAAACAAAGTAGCACAATCGCCTTTAGCGCCTAAATTGGCAAACGAAAGCCAAGAGACAAACGCCAAAAATTCCAAAGACGATCCAAAAAATGAAAAGCCTTTTTCAATTGATTTTGATGGGATTCGCGACCGTATCGTTGCCTTACCTATAGCAGAACGCTTTAATCATACTCTAGATCTTGCTGATGATGGCGCTCTTTATTACATTGAGGAAGCACAAGATGGAATCAGTAACGAAGTGTCTGGTACTCCACTGAAAAATAAATTGTATCGCTTCGATTTTTCTGAACGTGAAACTTCTATGATCTTTGATGATGTTCAAGCCTATCACATTAGTTCAGATGGCAAAAAATTACTAATTCGCAAGCAAAACGGCAGTTTCATTTATGGTGATACCGGTAAAAAATTCACCTCCAAGGTATTAAATACCTCTGGAATGCGTGCTTTAATTAATCCTCGTGAAGAATGGCAACAAATTTTCGACGAAGCGTGGTGGATGCAAGCTCAATATTTTTATGATGCGAATTTACATGGCATCAATTGGACGGCAATTTACAACAAATATACTCAGTTTTTACCACACTTAACTCGTCGAGAAGATCTCAACGATGTTATTGTTGAAATGATCGCCGAGTTGCAAGTGGGCCATAACCGAGCAGGTGGAGGCGATGTTCATAGAGAGGATGGGACACATACCGCCATGTTAGGTGCGGATTTTGCCATTGTGAATGGTAAATACCAAATCAAAAAAATCTACACAGGTGAAAAATGGAACCCTTTTCTCGAAGCACCTCTAGCAGCTCCAGGTTTGTCTGTAAAAGAAGGTGACTTTCTCTTAGCTATCAATGGTCGCGAGCTTGGTAGTAACAATAACATCTATGCTGCTCTTGAAGGTTTAAAAGATACTCAAATTACTTTGAGTATCGCCAATAATGCTTCAGGAAAAAACCAACGTGATATTGTGGTTGAACCCGTTGCGAATGAAACCGCTCTACGCCATTGGTATTGGGTAGAAAAAAACCGAAAATATGTTGATAAAGCGACAAATGGCAAAGTCGGCTATGTTTTCTTACCCAATACGTATATTGCCGGTTTCAGAAACTTTAATCGTATGTTCTTCCCACAAGCGGATAAAAAAGCAGTCATTCTTGATGAACGAAAAAATAGAGGCGGAAAAGCCGCCAATTACATGATTGATATCTTAAACCGACAATATCTTGCGGGCTGGAAAGAGCGAGATGGTTTACTTTGGTCTACACCAGCAACAGCAATTTATGGTCCTAAGGTGATGCTAGTGGATCAAGACTCTGGTTCTGGCGGCGACTTCTTGCCTTATGCTTTCCAACGTTTGAAACTCGGTAAAGTGATTGGCACTAGAACTTGGGGCGGATTAATCGGGATTTCCGCTAATAATAGTTTTATCGATGGCGGCAACATGGTTGTGCCCTTCTTCCGCTTTTTTACACCAGATAACGAATGGCGCGTGGAAAATGAAGGCGTAACACCGGATATCGAGCAAATATTGGATCCCATTAAAGTCAATAAAGGCATAGACACTCAACTGGATCGAGCAATTAAAGAAATTTTAGAAAATTTGAAAGATTTCCGTCCTGTTAAGGCGGTAGCTCCTCCACCCATGCCAACGGAGTTAGGCAAGTAATCAATTTTCTTAAAGGATAATCTGATTAGCCCAAGAACGAGACTTTTCGTTCTTGGGTCCTATAAAATTCAGCCTCCAAATAAAAACAACTACACTCCCAAACATTTGTAGTTAGTTAGATAGCGTAATAAAGTTTCCCTTAATATTCATTTGTATGTGTTTTCGTTACCGGTTTACTTGCAGAACTGAATTTGTAGGAGCGTCCTTCTGATTCAAGTAAATCTAGAGCTTTTCCCAAGAATAGTTAAGTTCATGTCAGCCTATAAAACCAATAATCGATTAGGAATTGTAAAGAAACTCATATTCACTCTAATTAGTAGTGCCAATAATAATATTGCTTCGATACGGAAAGACAAACACTAAAACAACAAAAACTTACTAGATTGATGGATGAAAACACCATTGGCCTGGACGTGAATGGTAAGACTAATATAGGAATTCTATCAACAGCTCGAAAGCAGGTATGCAATGCTAACTTATTAGTTTTAAAGTTTTAGGACCTTTTGGGAATAATGAAGGAAAGTTTGGAACTATGAAGATTTTTTGAATGGTACCAGAGGACGGACTCGAACCGTCACTCCCGTGAAGGAACCGGATTTTGAATCCGGCGTGTCTACCAATTTCACCACTCTGGCATTGATGTTTGCACTGAATGTGCTCTACAAAGAAGTGAAATTATAAGAGGGATTTTCTGAAATGCAAGCTTTTTGTTAAATTCCTTCTTTTTTTCTCGTCTAACCGATTGATTTTCATGCATTTGCTTTCAAGCTTCTGAATCAAGCACGATTAAGCGTTTTTCGGCAATTGAGGATTATTGAGGGGTTTGTTAGACTCGTCTGCCTTGAATTGACACGATTTTTGGAACTTTTCTGATGACTAACGCCTTCCCTGCTGCTATTTGGAAACGATTTGCCGCCCTTTTGTATGACGCATTTTTAGTTGCTGCTTTGCTGTTCTTGGCAACAGCACTGGGTATGTTGGTCGCCTACTTCTGGGGGATGGATTTAGAACATAGCAACCCTCTCACCGAAGTTTATGCTTTTAAGGTTTACATCATGCTGGTGTGGTTCGGATACTTTCACTGGAGTTGGTACAAACGCGGACAAACTCTCGGCATGATTGCGTGGAAGATTCGTTTAGTCAGTCTCGATGGCAATAGAATAACGGTACAGCAAAGTGCATTACGCTTTGTGTTTAGCCTTTTAGGTATGATGCACCTCTCAGGTTTATTCTCTCCTTCTAAAGCGAGCCTGCATGATTTGTTATCCAAAACCCAGATGATTGATTTAAAAAAATTGGCAAAGAAAGACTGAATAGCAAATATGGAAAGATGTGTTTCGTTTATTGGGTATTTTTTGTTTCCTCAAGTAACCAATGTTTGAAAGCTTGTATGCGTGGCAACTCTGAATCTTCTGGGCGATAAACCACATAATAAGCCAACGGAGAATCAAATTTAATTTCAGGAAATAGCTTGATTAAACGACCAGCAGCCATATCATCGCTAACCATCACGCTTCTGGCGAGCGCGATACCTGTTCCATCAATCGCTGATTGCAAAACCGCCGCCGAATTATTGATTTGTATGTTATGAGCAGCCGAAGTGTTGACGACACCTGCCCTTTTTAACCATGCATCCCAGGTTGGGAAACCCGTAAAAGCATCCAGCGATAAATCATGAATAAGTGTCTTATTAAGCAAATCTTTAGGTTGATTAATTGGCTGCTTTTCTTGTAGAAATCTTGGCGAGCACACGGGATAAACTTCTTCTTCCATAAGCTTTTTCGATTCTAAGCCTTGCCATTTACCTAAACCGTATCTCACGCCAATATCAATACGCTGAGCCGCAAAGTCTACAGGCTTCAAACTCATATCCAACCTGACGTCGGTTTCAGAGCACCGTTTATGAAAGCGCTCTATGCGTGGCAGAAGCCATTTTGCAGCAAATGCAGGACTGACAGTCACTGTCAGCACCTCACTGACCGTACTTTCTTTTAAAATCGCTATTCCAGTCAATAACTTATCAAAACCGGCTCGAATATCGGGCAGTGCTTTTTCTGCCGCTTCTGTTGGCACCAGTCTCACTTTTCCCGTTTTCATACGATGAAACAACTCCACACCCAACCACTCTTCCAGAGTACGGACCAGTTGTCCGACAGCTGCAGGGGTAACGTGCAGTTCTTCAGCTGCAGCAGAAAAACTGCGATGTCTGGCGCTGGATTCAAAAGCTTTTAATGCATTTAGGTGAATAGGTGTTTTCATATCAATAAAGGTTTTCTTTAGTGTGAACTAAGATTATATGATTTGTGAACAAAAGTAAAAGTGTTAAAAATGTACCTATACCGGTTAGACAGCAAACTCAGCCAATATCGGTTAACAAACAAAGCACTGTTTATTGAATTCTATTAAAGAAAATCTTAATAGATATATCGCTAAATAGCCGCTAAAAATTTTCATATTCAACATAACACGTTAAAGAGAGAGTCATTATGAGTAATCAATTCGCAGGCAAAAAGTTGTTAGTTATTGGTGGCACCAGTGGAATGGGCTTAGAAACCGCTCGTAAAGTTCTTGAAAAAGGTGGGCAAGCCGTTGTTGTTGGACACCGTGCTGATAAAGCAGAATCAGCTCAAGCAACATTGTCTGACTTTGGAAAAGTCGTCGCTGTAACCGCGAACTTAACGAATGAAGAAGGCGTTAACGCATTATTAAAAGAAATTGATGCCAATCATGCTGATGTCGATCTGCTTGTGAACGCAGCAGGCGTCTTTTTCCCCAAAGCGTTTTTAGAGCACGATGGTAATGACTATGATCAATATATGAAAATCAACCGTGCATTCTTTTTTATCACACAAAAAGTTGCATCAAATATTATCGCCAAGAAAGGAAAAGGAGCCATTATAAATGTCGGCTCTATGTGGGCCAAACAGGCTATCGCTGCCACACCCTCATCTGCTTACTCTATGGCAAAAGCAGGATTACACTCATTAACTCAACATTTAGCGATGGAACTCGCACCCCACAATATTCGTGTCAATGCAGTATCTCCTGCCGTCGTTAAAACTCCTATATATGAAGGCTTTATTCCGAAAGAAGAAGTTAATGACGCAATACAAGGCTTCAATGGCTTTCACCCCATTGGACGTGTTGGTACTCCCGAAGATGTTGCTAATACGATTGTTTTTTTACTTTCCGAACAAGCCAGTTGGGTAACAGGCGCAATTTGGGACATCGATGGCGGTGTAATGGCTGGTCGTAACTAAATCTCCTTAAGGATTAAACAGACATTATCTTTACGTTTTTACAGAGAACAACGAGAAATATCCTGTTGTTCTCTTTAGTGTTAGCAAAGGCAAACTCATGCAAGTGAATTCCGATTTTTCAAAAATAGCCACGGTTGCACCCGAGGATCACGATTGGACTCCATCAACACAATCACATGTTGAGAGAATCATGCTCGATAGAATTGGGGAGGAGAAAGCTAGAGCAACGAGTCTGGTGCGTTATGCCCCCAACTCTTCATTTCCGAATCACATTCATACAGGCGGTGAAGAAATTTTTGTACTGTCAGGGACGTTTTCCGATGAGTCAGGCGATTATTCAAAAGGTTGGTATTTAAGAAACCCTGTTCGATCTTCACACGCACCTTTTAGCAAAGAAGGAACAAAAATTTTTGTGAAGCTATGGCAAATGCAACCTGACGATCAACAAACGGTTCGCATTAATACCAATGATGTCAATCAATGGACTTTCGAGAATGGCCGCCAATCATGCAATTTATTTAAAAATGAACATGAAACGACAAGTTTACAGCGATTGCAATCTCACGAAGCGCTATTTACTAACTCCCATTTTGATGCACCTTTGGAGTTGATGGTCATAGCAGGGAGTGTTGTTTTTGCAAACAAAGAATATCTTGAAGAAAGCTGGATTCGACTACCTAAAGGCAAACACGAAAAACTTTTTGTCGGAGAGCAAGGCGCAACGATATATCAAAAAATCGGGCAGTTTCAAAACACCGATTATGAGGGTTCAAAATGACTCACTATAAGGTTGCCATCGTTGGTGGAGGGCTCAGTGGGCTATATGCCGCTTACCTTTTAGAGCAAAAAGGTATTACCGATTACGTGTTGCTTGAAGCAAGAGATAAGTTAGGCGGTAGAATCTTAAATTTTACAACCAAACATCAAAATGCCATGAATCATTTCGACTTGGGTCCGAGTTGGTTTTGGCCAGATATGCAAACACAACTCGATGCGCTTATTTTACAACTGGGATTGGACAGATTTGCACAATACGACAAAGGGAATATGCGTTTTGAGCGATCGTTAAATGAAAGGTCTGTGTCAATCCCCGGATATGCAAGCTCTCCTGCTTCCATGCGATTAAAGGGAGGAATGAACTCTCTTATCAATACATTGCACGCTAAAATCAAAAATACGGCTCTCTATACCTCATCAAAAGTTAAATCGTTACGTCGTGAAGCGAATAACATTAAATTAACATATCGGGATAATCGTTCTACCTCCGATTCAATAATGACGGTTGATCATGTCTTGCTTGCTTTACCGCCTCGTCTCGCTATTGAGCACATTCAATTTATTCCTAAGTTACCTACTGCCTTAAGTGAACAATGGCAAAACACTGAGACTTGGATGGCATCACATGCAAAATATTTGGCCGTCTATGAAAAACCCTTTTGGCGAGATTCAGGGTTATCAGGGAGTGCTCGCAGTGCCTACGGCCCAATGGTCGAAATACACGATGCATCGAGCTTCGATGGCCAAGCAGCATTATTTGGTTTTTTAGGGATCCCCGCAATAAACCGGAAAACCATTAGCGAAACCACTTTAAAAACGCATTGCCGAGCCCAACTCCAACGCATTTTTGGTGAACAAGCAGACTCTCCGATAATCGAGACCATAAAAGACTGGTCACAAGATCCGTTCACAGCAACATCGCTTGACTTACATTCATCTAACTCACATAGCAAACCTCCACAAGCCCAAGCCAACACGGGTGTTTGGCAACATGTGATAACAGGGATTGGTAGTGAATGGTCAAGGCAGTTTCCAGGCTATATTGCTGGTGCCATTGAATCGTCTCATGCAGGCGTAAAAAATTATTTAAATGAGAGAAATTCTAATGCAATGGTTTAATCTAGAGTTTTATATCCCAAATAAATTTTGGATAGGTTTGTTCGCTCTTTTAGTTTCAATTGTCGCATGGGCCACTGAGCTTTCCGGGATAGTTTATGTCTGCCCTTATTGTCGCATTCAAAGAAGTGTTATCGGTCTTTTAGGCATTATTTTAATGTCTCCTCTATCAAAACTCTGGTACGGGAGCTGTTTTAGGAAGCATGTTGGCAAACAATCAACTGCTGGCTACTTTGCCTGTTTCGATATTCGTTGTTGGTATGGCAGCATGTATTTTACCTGTAGGAGAAATTGCACGAAAAGATGTTTATCGTTAGGCAACGTTAATAGTTAACTATATTTTGAAAATTTCATTGCTTAAATCGTTATTCGGTGAAACACAAAAGGTTGAGGCTGTAGCAACCGTCGCAAGGTATCATATGGTATCTCGATTTTTAGTGGCTTTAGATATATAAAAGATTATTACGAAGAGCGAAGCTTTTTACGTTCTTCGTATTAGCCACATGGCTATCATCGAGAACAAGAGTATGGGAAGCAATGCACCTAACATGGGCGTTAATCCCTGCGCTAAGCTGCCAAACACTTGATTTATGACATGAAACGCAAAGCCTACCATAACGCCCGAAATGACTCTGGCTCCCATAGTAACCGACCGCAAAGGCCCAAATATAAAAGATAATGCCAGAAACATCATCACACCTACCGATAAGGGCATAAAAACTTTTCGCCAAAAACTCAATTGATAGGTTCGGCTATTCAAACCATTACGTTCTAAATAATCCATTTGCGAATAGAGTTCCAAAATATTGAGATCTGACGGCCCTACACTAATTCGTCCAAGTTTTTCAGGTGCAATCAGTTCAGTGGGCCATTGAAATTGCTCATGCCCAACAACCGTGGTTTTTTCCGGTGATAAACGTGTTTCTTTGTATTGAGACAGTAACCAGTTTTGGCTCTGATAATTGTACTCGCCGCTCTCAGCTGCAATCACCCGAATTAAACGCAAGTTTTCGTCCAGCTCAAAGAGAGTAATATCCGTCACAACGCCTGAAGCAAAAACTCGCCCCATATGTATAATAAATTGATCATCCTTGCTCCAAATTCCTTCTTCACTATTTTCCAGTAACTCCCCTCCGGATACAGCAACATTCTTGATGGTTTGTCCGGCGAGCTTTGCTTGTGAAGATAAAACTTCACCTATAAACAATGCAACAGCCATTAACAACAAAGCTGTTTTCATAACAGATACTACAATTCTTGAGGTTGAAACACCTGCAGCTCGCATAACCACGAGCTCGCTATTTGCTGCTAAACTCCCTAAACCAATCAAAGCGCCCAACAAAACACTCATCGGGAAAAACTCATAAACTAGGTTTGGCATGCTTAATCCAACATACAGCAAAGCATCCCAGGCACTATAAACACCTTTACCCACATCGCGTAACTCATCCATGTACATAAAAAAAGCGCGTAGCAATAACACTACAAATAAAGTAATGCCCGACGCCTTTAAAAGCGCTATGCCAATATAACGGTCTAGTAGTGTTAGCATCAGTTCTTCACTCTTCCACTTTGTTTAAATAAATACAGTGCTATCGCTAACATCACAATATGTACCCACCACATACCAATAACTACATGAATTTGTTATTTTTCAATCGCAGATCGTAGCGTTAAAAGTTCAATAACATAAATCGAATATAAAAT
>JBCCZV010000019.1:0-42557 GCA_039187085.1 Pseudomonadota bacterium | reverse complement strand
CATGATGTAAAGGATGAATTGGAAGAAGCTTTGGCGCCAGGTGCATTACTGGCTTTCGCTGGCTGTGTTTCTGCCGGCGGGCGTGATGTTCATCGCGGGCGGCTTCCTGATGCTCAAGAAGGAAGTCGAGTGGATCCAGCCCTCAACGCAGCGCGGCGCGGTTGAGGCAGCGATCCCGGCGGCAAGCTGGGAAGCGATCCTGGCCAGCGCAGCTCAGCATCCCGAAGCGGGGATCACCCAGTGGTCGGACATTGATCGGATCGATCTTCGCGTCGGGCGCGGCATCGCTAAGCTGCGCGCGAATTCGGGCTGGGAAGTACAGGTTGATACCGCGACCGCCGAAGTGCTTCACGTTGCCTATCGCCGCTCTGACGTCATTGAGAGCATCCATGATGGCTCGTTCTTTTCCGACGCGGTGAAGCTCTACATCTTCCTTCCCACAGGCATCCTGCTCGTCATCATGTGGGGAACGGGGATCTACCTGTTCCTGCTTCCGCGCATGAGCAAGAAGCGCAAGAAGAAGCGAAAAGAGGCTTCGGTTGCCGCGTCCGCGCGCGAGCCGACGCGTGATCATGACGCCAAGAAACCGAGCGCCTCGCCGAGCGTTTGACCCCTAATTGACAATCTGGAGAGAATAATGCGCGCCACAGCTATTGCTGCCGTTTCTGCCTGTGCCCTTGCCGCCTCTACGCTTGCTGTGCCCCTGGCGGCTCCGCTTGCCGCACAGGAAGAGGCCCGCCCTGTCGAAGAGCAGATCGGAGGCGGCGGAAGGCCCGTGGGCGCAAATTGGTCGCGCAGCCCGGTCATCGCCCCGCATGGCATGGCGGCCACCGCGCATCCGCTCGCAACGCAGATCGCGCTCGATATCCTCAAGGCGGGCGGCAGCGCGGTTGATGCCGCGATTGCGGCCAATGCAGCGCTCGGCCTGATGGAGCCAACGGGCAACGGGATCGGCGGCGATCTCTTTGCGATCATCCATGATCCTGAGACGAACCAGCTTTATGGCCTTAACGGCTCAGGTCGTTCGCCGAGCGGCCAGACGCTTGAGCAGCTCAAGGCCAAGCTGGGCGAGCGCACATCGCTTCCTCCTGTGGGCCCGCTCCCGGTGACGATCCCGGGCACTGTCGATGGCTGGTTCACCATGCATGGGCGCTTTGGCAAGCTGCCGATGAGCGATGTGCTTGCACCAACCGTCAAATACGCGCGCGAAGGTCACCCGGTCGCGCCTGTGATCGCGATGTATATGGCAGGCGGGCTTCGCTCCTATGAGCGGCGTTTGCAGACAACCCCGTTCGAATTCGACAACGCCCGCGCGACCTATTTCAAGAACGGCCGCGCCCCGGTCGCTGGCGAAATCTTCCAAAACCCGGACCTCGCAAACACGCTCGAGACCATCGGGCGCGAAGGGCGCGATTCGTTTTATGAAGGCGCTCTCGCGCAAGTGATGGTCGATTATCTCCAACGCCAAGGCTCGGCCTACACGATGGAAGACTTCGCTGCGCATTCGAGCACCTGGGTCGAGCCCGGCTGCGCTGAATACCGCGATGGCTTTGAGCTGTGCGAATTGCCGCCCAACAGCCAAGGCTTCGCCGCGCTGCAGATGGTCAACATCTTGAGGAATGTGGACCTCAGGCAGTGGGAACGCGGTAGCCCTCAGGCGATCCACTACATCACCGAAGCCAAGCGCCTCGCTTATGCCGATGTCGCGCGCTTCTACGCTGACCCTGAATTCTCCGCGCTTCCCGAAGAGCTGCTGACCGAGGAATACGGCGCCCAGCGCTTCGCCATGATCGATCCGGCGCGCGCGACGCCTGAGTTTGAACCAGGCCAGATCGAAGTTGCGCCCAAGCTCGAAGGCGAGGGCGACACGACCTATCTCACCGTGGTCGATAAGGATGAGAGATGATGCCGTTACATTCCAGGATAATAAACATGAAATGCTTAATAAAAGCACGCGATACCATTGATGCATACCTTTTATACCCCCAAAGTATATAGTGCTAAATCAAAAACAAAAAAAGCACCGTATATATGTTAATTTTTCACTTGACTCTTGTTATTAATTCTCCGTGCAATTTTCTGAAGTGATGATTTGTTGGCAAAGCAAACATGATTCACTTCTCATTCACAATACACTAATTTCGATTTCGCTTGCAACAATGAATATTAACCAAAAAGAACCCGTTTGAATGACAGGGTCTGCTAAGTTCATCAAGCCAGAAGCTTTATTTTTTTACGGATAGATATTATGAAAAATTCGAACGAAAGTTTTGGACAAAAAATAGGATGAAGACTAAAAGTTTTAAATGCTCCGTTTGTAGTGGAAAGTAGAGCATTTAAGGTTAACAATATTTAGATAAATTCTTGTAATTGAAAGTTATTTACTCGCAGACCGGGTATTTGCATAGCAATGTTGTTGTGTGACTTGACGCGTTTAGATTGGCTCAAGCTATCAAATTTTTTCAAAATAGCTAAGGGACTTTCTACAAACCTGACATCCGGCAATTGTTGAGAGATCTTACCTTGTTCAATCCATAACGTGCCTTGCAAGCTGCAACCATTAAACTGCATAGTTCGCGTGTTAACTTGCTCGATGAGTTGAATGTTTTGGATGAGAATTGCCCTGTTCGATCTTGATACGAGCGTTTCTACGCTTTGCTCCATACCTTGCATGAGAATGTTGTTAAATTTTGGCCAGCCTTCAGGATCCTCCCGTGGTTTTTGTAACGAATGTGTTAAGAGACTATTCACACTACCCTCTGAGATCCAAGTCATGGGCCTTACGTCATTGCCCTCAAAAGACCAGCTTCGTACCGGTAAGCTTGCTTGATTAGGTTGAGAAAAAATCGAAACTCTCCGATCAAAACGCTGACCAGCCAGGGCTGGTGTTCTGCCCATTAAATGATGTATGGATAAAAATTCACCGTCAAAATGCTCCAATATTGATGCGAATAAGTCTCGCCAAGCTTCTGGCGTTAAAATCACTGTTGCATTTTTCAATGAGGGTAACGAGGCTCGGCTAGGTAAATCTGCTCTGCGTTTTGCGGTATCAACTTCATTAATAAAATTATCAAAATCACGTTGGAAGCCACTACGCGCTGCATAGCCTTGGCTACCAGTCACTCTTGATTCGACATTTATAGAAAAGTCATATTCTGTAGACTGATGAAAAGCACTTAAACCTTGCGTCGATTGCAAAGCGACTTGATATTTACGTAAGACCCACTTGCCTATAAACTGATATCTTGTCCGTAACAATTCTTGATGCTTGCGTATTATCTGCGCAAAATCATCGAGTGTCATTGCTTTAAGCATCGCATCAAAAGTTTCTACTGTAGACAGTTCTTTGATTTTTCTTGGCCATGCTTGTACACTTTTTTTCGCCATCACAGATTTTGCCGTCATTTCCGATTCTTTAACGGCCCGTTTAATGGAATCATCATCCAATTGATTAGCGACAGCGACCCCCTCTCTATCGTTAAATCGAGAAATAATAGTGAGCTGAGTATTTTGGATAACACGATGTTCGAGAACGCCTTGTGAGTTATAAGAGATTTGAGTCTCTGCGAGATTCTCCACCCTCAGTAAAGTCACATCGGCGTTACACCACATTAACGATCTAAACAGTAAATCATCTACTTCATTTTTTTCCAATAATAAAGCCATAGTCATCATTCCCTCATGCGATAATAGCGTTCATAACCGAAAGGCCATTGAAACGACTTGTCGCGCTTCCAAGGGAAATGCCTGACAAGGTCTGTGAATGCATAATGTCTTCGTTGGTTTGACCAACGAGTTGATAATCTTTTTTGTCACACGACATGGCATAATACTGCCAGAATTGTTTTTTGGGTACTTTTATCATGACATCGCTAACAATACCTTGAATCTTCCCTGCTTTAATTTCAAAACACAGCTCCGAGCCAATACTCATGGTTGAAGAATTCTTGTTGTGTGTTAAAGGTTTTCGACCAATCAGGTACAATCCTTTTTCAACATTTTTTATCATATCCAGCGGTGAAAATGCGTCACCTAAATGTGGTGTTAAGGAAAGATTCGGGATTGATAATTTCTGTGGACTTGCCCAATCATCAGCAAAACTACATCCTTTTGATAACATCTCTCTCTCATCAGACTTTTCTCGGGAAGTTAATTCTGCCTGTTTGATGCCTGCTTGAATCCAAGGCCAACGCTGAGAGGGTACACCTTCATCATCATATTTAACGGATGCTAATCCCCCTGGTTGAACGCGATCAGCCATCACATACATACTTTCACTGCCCATTCTCGAATCATCATTTGATGGGTGGCTTTTGACCACCGTATTGGGCATCACTGATGCTATAACAGAGGGATCCAGTAGAATATCATATTGTCCAGGTGTTACTTTGGGCGCTTGCGCGCAACGCTGTGCTTCCGCTGATGCTTGTTTCGCATCTTCGATGACATCGTAGGAAAAGCCATAACGCGTCACAATACCTTGTTTTTTATCTTGTTGACGTGGGATAAGATATTCATATCCCATGGACATGGCACTACCTAAACTTGAACGCACCGCTTCACGTCGTGTCCGTTCTGAAAAATGTCTAATCACAAAGGGACAAGCGATCTTATATAAATCCTGCTCGATAAATCGATTTTCCGAGGAGGCGAAATACTTTTTTTGATTCACCAACGCAAGATGCGCTACTACATGGGATGCTTTTTGGGATAACGCTACCGCATTAACTTCCCGTAACAAATCGAGTTTGTCTTGAATACTGATATCAAAGCCATTGATTTTAATAGGTGTTTTCCAATGAAAAGAGTTAGGAGCACCTAACGTATTTAATTTTACAGAATTTGTCTGAATGCTCTGAAACGTTTTGGCATTGATTAAGGCTGCATCAACTGTTTTGCTGATGGCTTGCGATGTTAAGCGATGAGTGGCAGCAAAACCCCAGACTCCTTGATAAAGTACACGTATTCCAATGCCCGATGCCATGCTATTCAATGCATTATGCAGATTTGCATTCGTTACGGAAATTTTCTGGCAGTATGTTCGATCAATCCTTACATCCATATAGGAAACGCCACGACTTTTCCCATAATTTAGAGCGATTTCTGCCAGTTTTTTTTGCTGAGTGATAGGCTCTCTGACTTTGATTGTCTGCGCACTAATCGCGGTCCAGCCAACAGGTAAACAAACACCACTAGCCATCAGTGCAGAATTGCGCAGAAAATCACGTCTATTTTTCATCAGTTTTTTCCTTTAATACATGATTAACCTGAGGAAGAGGAAAGGTTAAAGACATTTCCAAACCACTAAAGCTTGAAGACGTAAAATCGTCCTTGTCATTTTTTTCTTGAAGTTGATTGTCGCCTTGAACCCAATAATTTTCACCCTTCAATAACTCTAATTCCCATTCATTATTTTGATACTCCCACTGAATATCATCACGTTTTATCATTTCAAAAACACTGGCTTTAAGTGGAAAAACTTCGTTAAAGTCTAGAAGTATAAACGGGTCCATTAATGCAAACGAGTTTTCTAAAGTAGAGTTAAGCAAACCAAAACCTAATACACCGGCGCTTTTTTGAAATTTACCTTTAGTATCAGCGTTAATAAAATTTAGCTCTATGTCTTCTACTACAAAATTTTTCTTATTAGTATCATAATCGGCTTGTTTAGGATTGACGATGAGCAAACCACCCTTACCCACGACTCTAAATTGAATCGTTTCGAAACGCGCGGAACTCATGATTAAAGCAGTTTCAGAGGTCAAACCTAAACCCAATCGCCCATTTTGATCCTGCAAAGCTTTCAGAAGCTGGGTAAATCTATGACGGTGAAAAATAGAAGTTGTTAACAATATGGGAGATGTTGTATTTTTAGTTGATGTTTCACAAGGCATTATTTGCCCACAGTCTTCTTCAGCATAAGTCCAGCCAGCTTGAGATGATTTTAACAAAGAAGATAAAGATGCATAGTCTGCTCTTGTAACACCCACAGGCTTCATGGGTAAACTGGACACTAACATGCTAAAAGGCACCAAACTCTCTTTTTTACCTCCTACAATTAAATGGCCTTTGTCAAAACGCTCGAAGATAATAGGACTCAAAGGAAAATCACTTTTTTTATCCGCTTCAAATGTTTGCCAAAGCCTTTTTTCATCGCTCCCCATAAAAAATAAACCATTAATAGAACGAAGGATAGATTCAACAACAGAAGGGTTCTGACAATAAAAATTTTGCTTTTCTTGGTAATCTTTAACGCTTTGTTGTTTGAGTTGCAATAATGGATAGTCTTTAAGAACGAAATCTTCAACGCGACAATTACTGGTTTCTGTTTTCGTTTTTTGTGCTTTGTAAAAGCTGGTGTTCATTGGTATCCAAACCGTTTTCGCACCAGCTTGTTCAAAGACTTCAGCATAATAGGCAATACTTGAATAGGGATCCGCAGCACCTGATGTAACAATGCCTATAATAGGTTTTTCTTCAGAAGCTCGAGAGCCTTGTCGAACGAGATCGACATAGGATTGATAAAGTTCAACAGTGGTCTGATTGCGGTTTTGGCTGATTTCTACGTCGGGGGGCGATAATGCTTGCGGTGGGTCGAACAACAACATTTGCAAACGCTCAGCTTCACTGGCGGAAAGCATTAAGTCTACCGATGGGTTCATACGAGCCTGTTCAAGCCAATAGCTGTGCCACTGTGTCCATGTAAAAGCTTGCTGATTTATGATTTGACGAAACTCATTTAAGCTCTGCAATACATATTTTTTTACGAGCTGTCGCGACGGCATCCATGCAGAACGACTCAGCCAATCAAGTTTATCCTTGGTGATTGAAAAACGTGAATCTGCAGCAAAAGCGTTGACCAAACAGTACTCTGGGAACCAGTCACTACAAACAGGATGCTCTTCATTCCAAATGAACAGATTATCTGGGCCTTGTTTGGGAATGTTTTTCTGTAATAAGCCGGCTTGTCGTGTTGAACAAGCCGTTAAATTAATCGCTAGAACAATACAAAAAAATAATCTAAGCATAGAGTGGTTTTAGCGCCGTTTTAGGTATTGATCAAAATAGGCATTAACGTAATTGTATAGATGAATTCGATTGTAGGGCTCAGCTATCGAGTGTTTTGCCCCTGGATATGTCATCATATCAAACGATTGTTTGTTTTTTTGCAAATGATCGAATAAAGCCATACTGTGTTTAAATAGCACATTGTCATCTGCCATTCCATGAATCATCAATAAACGACCTTTGAGTTGTTGGGTATCTGTTATATTACTGACCCTGTAGGCATTAGGATCGTTTTTAGGATCGCCAATATAGCGCTCCGTATAGTGAGTGTCATAGAGAGACCAATCTGTCACTGGTGCAACGGATACTCCTAAAGCGAAAGTTTCGCTAGCTTGTGTCATGGCAAGTAGTGCCATATACCCACCATAGCTCCATCCGAAAAAGGCTATTCGCTCTCCATCCACATCAGGGCGCTGTTGTAGAAATTGAGCACCTGCGACTTGATCTTTAAGTTCATAATGTCCTAACTGCTTATACAATACATCTTCAAAACGTTTTCCCCGATTACCCATACCACGATTATCAAGAGTAAATACCATATAACCCGCTTGTACCAATACTTGATGCCAATAATGGTTGCGCGAACCCCACTCATTTTTTACACGTTGAACGCCTGGACCACCATAAGAATCGATGACTACAGGATATCCTTGCCGTGGTTTTTGAGTTTTAGGAATATAGAGTCGATAATAAAGTTTTTGCCCATCGTCAGCTAAGATGTTTCCAAATACAGGTTTAATGTGTGATTGACTAAAAGGGAAATAAGGATGATTTTTATCTAAACGATTTTCCTCAATCGTAATGGTTTTTACAAATTTAGGCTGCCGACTTTGGTCATCAAGCTGTTTCAATTCCACTCGAGGTAATACATCTGAAGACGAGCTTTGCGCTATGAAGTATGAGCCATCACCAGACATGCTAATTTTGTGCGTACCTTGAGTCTGGGTCACTTTCTGAACTTGGGTTTTATCTCCGCTTAGTGCTGCGCGATATAAATGCGTTTCTAAGGGGTTATCAAAATTTGCGGTAAAATATACCCATGCCGATGTTGCATCAACGCCTAGCCTTTCGAGAACCACTCCTTTTCCAGAAGATAATGGGCGAATTAACTCACCGGTATTTTTGTAGAGATATAATTGACGAAAACCCGATCGCTCTGAGGACCATATAAAAGCATCTTTTGATTTAAGAAAACGCAAATCATTATGGAGATTCGTCCAAGTCTTTTGCACCTCTTCTAACAGGGTAACGCCAGCGCCTTTCTCAATATCATAACGAACCAAAGATAAAGTCTTTTGATCACGCGTTTGAATTTGTGCTGCTACAGCTTCACTCGATGGAAACCAATTGACACGCGCCAGATAGTAATCATATTCAGGAAGCTGCATCCATTGACTTTTTCCGTTTGTTACTGATATTACACCTAATTCAACCTTGGCATTGGGTGTGCCCGCAAAAGGATAACGGCGCTCAATGGTACTAATTTCATTGTTTTTTATAACAACGGTATTCTGCCTAGCTACCTTCGATTCATTGACCTTAGTAAAAGCTATCTTACGACTATCAGGGCTCCACCAAAACCCTATATAACGCTTCATTTCTTCTTGCGCTACAAATTCAGCAACTCCGTAAGCCACTTCGGGCGATGTGGATTGAGTCAACTGTTTTTCTGTTCGTGTAGCTAGGTGATAGGCGTATAAGTCTCTTCCACGAACGAAAGCAATGTGTTGTCCATCAGGAGAAAAACGCGGGGTTATTTCTGCTTGTTCAGTGGCAGTTAAACGAATTAAGCCAGTATCTTTGTTTTCCGAAAGTTGGTACAAAAATAAATCACCGTTGTAAGGTATTAGAAGATGTTGTCCACTTGGAGCCCAGCGAAAGTCACTGATACCTTTGCCAAAAGAGCGCATGCGTTCTTTGGCTGCTAACTCAGCTTCGGAGAGCTTTTCTTCACCCTGAGCTAAGTTGCTTGCAGTCAGCAGTTTTCGAGCTTGGTTACGCTCATTGTCATATATCCAAAGATCATACACGTTAGCTTGGGTTAAAGGCGCTTTCAAAAAACCGATATAACGATTATCGGGCGAAAAAGAAAATTTCTTATATGCGTTGCCGTTAAGTGCTTTATCCGAGTAAATTTGCTCAATGGTTAAGTTATCACTCGCTAATAAACACGCTTGAGAGGAAAGTAGGAAAGCCAATAAAAATAATCGGGTAAATGCCATAGACAGTTATTCTCCAAGTAATATCAATGTATTATACTTACTCTTTTAATCATGCTTTGTACAAATTTGTTTGTCTTTTGGGTGATATAGACGCCACTCTACTATAATTGTACTGACGACTAAGACGCGGTTCCGTGTCGTTAAAACCATTCGGGAAGAATTACTTGGAAAAAGAAACGGCTAGCGCAGCTTTTGAAAGCATTAGAGATTCTGTAAATGCTCAGTTGGAGCGCTATCAAAAGTATTTGGTTTACCCTTTTCGCTTTCCTGAACCTCTGGAGACACAGTTTCGTTCCTATTACCATCACGACAATCTTTTTTACGCTTTAGTATCAATTGGTATGGGTGTCGCACTTTTGTCCGTCAGCTTATTGGTGACTCTACTTCTCGCTCGACCTAGCGTAATGACAACCAGCCTCATGCACTTATCACTCATCACTTATCTCTTTGTTGCTTGGGCAGCTTTTTACAAATACAGCACCAGTTATCTTCATAATGTGTTTGCTGCTGTTAACATCATCATTGTATGTTTTGTACTCAACATGATCGCTTTTCGAGAACAAGATATTTTTAAATTTGTTTACTACAGCTCGACCAGTATTGTTTTTTTTACGGGCTTTTTGATGTTTCGCCTACCTTTTATGTGGTCTGTTCGGGTCGGAGTATTTTGCATCCTCATGTTCGCTCTTTGTGCTGTTATGGATACAGGATTAACCTTTGATGCACAAATTGGGTTGACCACTTTCAGTATTAGCAGCTTGGCCATAGCCTACTGCATTGTTTATCTTATGGAAAGGTCCGTGAGAATTCAGTTTTTGCAATCGCAACTATTGGGCATTCAACAAGTGGATTTACACCGCGCAAATTCGCGTCTCAAAACACTTATTGAACTTGATACCTTGACACAAATATCGAACCGTAGAGGCTTTGATAACAAGCTAGAAGCTGAATGGAAGCGCTCACTAAAACGCTCTCATTCAGTGGCTCTCATATTGTTCGACGTCGATTATTTTAAACAATACAACGATACCTATGGTCATGACCTAGGAGATAAATGTTTACAATCTTTAGCGGAAGCCGTGGATAGCACCCTGACTCGCCCTACCGATTTATTGGCAAGGTATGGTGGTGAAGAGTTTGCTGTATTACTCCCGGAAACTGGTTTGGATGATGCGGTATATGTTGCAGAGCGCATACGACATTGCGTTGTAGAACTTAAAATTCCCCACATTTCTAGCGGTATCGCCAAACACGTCACTGTGAGTTGTGGTGTCGCGGTGATGGTGCCATCCGAAAAAAATCATATCGATGATTTAATCCAGCAAGCGGATCACGCACTTTATACATCGAAATATAATGGCCGTAATCGCTCTTCGAGCTTCTGTGATCTGGAATACACCACAGAAGCAACGGTACCGACAACCGCCTAACATTCCCATATTCATAAACGCGCTAAAAGAACCATCCACTCACTTCATCATCTAACTGGGCTTTACAAGTTTGTAACTGTTGATAGTACATTGAAGAGCGCGACTTTACTCTACTGGCTACGTTGATCAACCAGCTTTTCGAACGATAGGTTTTTCGTTTATAACCGCCCATACCTTCGTGATAAGCGAGATATTGATTTCTGGCATCCCATTTGGAAATTCCCAGAGTTCTATAGGTTCTTGCCGCATACCATCCGATAAAATCAATGGCATCATCAAAATCATCCCTATCAGCGCCATGATTGTCTGTGGCGTCTTGATATTCTCCCCAAACCTCGTCCAGTGCTTGTGCATAACCATAAGCACTGGAAGGCCGTGTCCAAGGTATAACCCATAATAAACGCGAACGCTTCGGTCTGGCATCATCAATAAAGCGACTTTCTTGATGAATAATAGCCATCATAACATGGATAGGTACTTTCCATTTTTCAGAGGCTTCAACAGCAGCTTCATACCAATCGGTTTCGTGCCAAAAGATTCCACAGATATTGTCTAAATCATCCGGTGGTCGGGTCGCACACCCCAAAAGGATTAAAGGAAGTATGTAACTGAAAAAATTTATTATTTTACCCACAATAATCATCCTATCCATTGGAGATGGTTACTAAAAGGTTCGCAGACAAGAAATTGAGCCAGTGTTCAAATACAAAAATTCGTCTAAAATAGAATTATTGGCACTTTCTTCTAACGATAGAGAAACAGATATGTATTCTTAGCTCCATCATCGTGAAGGCAATTAATGCGCTTCATGAATGTAGAGGGTATCAATCAATATACTGTGACCAATATGCTTTTTGGTCGACTAACAACATAATGGATAGCCTTTGGAAACGCAATATGGAAACTCCCCAATCTTTAATCAATAAATCCATTCTTATTATTGACGATCAATCGAGTATTTTAAATTTAACGCGTTCTTATCTCACTCACGCTGGATTTAAAAATCTTACCACTTGTACGGAATCTGCTCTTGCTATCAAAATCTTAGAAGAAAAAAGTTTTGATCTCATCATCTGTGATTGGAATATGCCAAAATATGACGGCTTGGATGTATTGGCTGTGGCAAAGAAAAATGAAAAACACACCGGTAAATTTCTGATGATGACCAGTAATTCTGAAACACCTAAAGTCAAAACTGCGATTCAATCTGGCGTGGACGGTTATTTAATCAAGCCATTTCAAATAGGAAAGTTAGTCAATTGGACGTTGAAATTATTAAAACCGACTCCCCAAAATGCGGTTAAAAAAGTTTCAAATGGTACCCAATGACCAGAAAGGCCCTGTACTAAGGACCTTTCTGGTCTCAGGCATATATCAACCTTCTGCTGGTTGAGATGTCTCTTCCTGTTTTGGTATATCTTCTAAAAGCTCGGCCTGCATTCGTTTTAAACCTTCCGCCTTGTATGATGCCACTTCAAACGCCCAATCTTTTAGGCTGGACAAAGATTTTACTTTTTCTTTACCTTCAGACGTTTCTCCTCGATATTCAGCGGTAACTCTCACAAAAGGTTTGCTATCAATATCTTTAGCTGACACCTTATAGGTCCATTCATCACCAACGCGATACTCACTGATTACTGCATCATTCCAATCAATGGTTAATGCAGGTTTAACATCCAAGGCTTTCAAATCGCTGAGAGCACCCTGTATTGCTGTAAACAAATAATCTGCTCCCGGTTGTTTACCTTCAGGGATTTCCTCCAACGCGAGTTTGCTTTCCTCAACCTTTAATGAGTAAGCTGTATCACCTTGACGGCGTTGAATGGCTTTAACGTCATTGGCAGGAACATCCAATATAACATCATATATCCAGTCTGCAGCATTCACTGTTAAATCGAAGCTTTTATCCGTAAGCCAAACTTGGTTTTCGCCTTGCATTCTAACAAATTGGCCATTACCTCCACTAGCAACTTTACCTACCAATAGTTGCACAATTGCTTGGTCATCAGCATTGGCGTAAAGGGTTAACTGCATCGCTTGCGCATCATCGATTTCTAATAAAGCATGATTTTCTGGTTTAGCGGTCTTTTTTTCAATGAGATAAGCTGATGATAAATTCGCTAATAATTCACGAATTTTGTTACTCGCTGCCGTATAACCATTTTTTTCAACAACCCCCCAATCCGTATCATTTTTCTCTAAGGTCACCTGGTTGTTATTGTCCTGTAGAGTGATTTTGTGAATCGTGGATAATTGCTGTTTTAAATCTGCGTACAGTGGCTGTGCTTCTTCTGTTTCTTTGAGTGAGGATAATTCGGACTGCCCGCCAAAATAACTGACTATTCCTAAACCCACAACAACGGCAACCAAAAGTGTAAATTTTTGTTGATTCATGTTTGTACCTCGCAACTAAGCTTGATTTTGACGTCGGCGTTTATTTCGACGATTGATACCCACAGCGATAGCGATACCAATTAAAATTATCGGGACTAAACCAACATTGATAATTTTCAGTTTCGTACCCAAAGATTGGATATCTTTTTCAAGCTGGTGGCGCACATCACGCAGTGCTTTACGAATCGCTAATTTTTCTTCTTGAAATTCAGCAATCGCAGCCTCTTGCTCAGGGCTTAACACGATTACACCACTTTCATCCACTTGGGCACGTAATTGACTTAATTGTTGCTCAGTGGCTGTGAGCCTTTGTTGTAGCTCTTCTTCTTTTTTACGAAACTTTTCTTCGGCAGCGAGTTTCAATTCTTCAACCTTATCAAAAGGACGCGTGTAACGACCACGACCACGTAATCCGATCAAATCACTACTGCCGGACATGTTCTCAAGCACATTCATAACCATGTCACCATTATCCGCAAAAGCTTGTGCAATTTGTTGACCGAAAAGGCTGGTGACTTCCACCCAAAATGGGTTACTTAACAAGTCCGTATCCGCAAAGACAATGATGTTAATCGCACTGCTAGATTCTTTGAGATACGACACAGTAAGGTTTTCTTCGCCGCTTGACTCTACCTTATCAGCCGTAGGTGCGCCATCGGGAAAAGCAGACTTTGCTGTTCCAGTAATTCTGGCTGCAATAGTGTATTGCTCCCCAGAGGCGGCAAATCCTTTTAAGAGCGCTGATGGATCTGGTAAGAATTGAAAACGATTCGTTTCATACAATGCGGCTTGATTGGATGACTGAATTAAAGGCAAAAACTCTGTTGTGGCTTCTTCGACCGGGGTTATACGACCCACCGTTGACATGATCACCCTTTCTAAATTCCCCAATGAAACATCGTTGATATCCATAACTTGCGGACTAAAACCAAGAATACCTATGTGCCTGACAGGGCGACCGGTTCTTGAAGCAATTTCTAAGCCTAATGCCCTATCTACAACCACTTTATCCATGGATAAAGAAAAGCCCCACGCATTAAATAATGCATTCAAGTCATCCCCTTTCATGGTTTGTGGGAAAGGGTTTTGTTGAGATCTTGGCATTTGATCTTGCTCAGCTTGAGGGTCCACAAATACTAATGTTTTACCTCCTCCTAAAACATATTGATCAATAGCAAACTTTGCCATATCGGTAAGGCCTTTTGGGTGGACTAACATCAATACATCCACATCGGCATCAATGCTTTCCAATGAAGAAGCTTGTAATTCTCGAATTTCAAACAATTGCTTAGCTTGTTCAAACACCATCCAAGGCTGTATTGGACGCTGCTGCATGGGGTCCATTCCTCCATTGACTTGCAGACCAGAAATCAAACCAATAACAGGTTTTTTAGCTACCAGCAATTTATAAATCATTTTGCTAATATCGTATTCTAGAAACTGTTCTTTTCGAGGATCAAAAAATGGAATTTTTTCCATTTGGTCAACACTGTTGGTACCCACAAGACCAAAATAGATTTCATCCCCCGAAGGAACGGGAACAGCTTGTAAACCAAACTCTGCCGCTTGATCTTCAGCTTCAGAAAAAGGTTCGGGATCAATCACGTTAAGGCGAATTTTACCTCCGCTCGCTAATTCGTATTCATCCAAATATTCTCGTACACGCTTCGCATAATTGCGCCAGAACGGTGGGGCTTCTTTGCCAACGGTTTGTGAAAAAAACAAATTCAATGTAATAGGTTCATCAATTTGCGCAATGATATTTTTCGTGCCTTTGGAGATAGAGTAAAGACTATCTTCGGTCAGATCAAAACGCGCCCAAGAAAATAAAATGTTATTTGCTAAGACAAATACCACAAATCCTAGAGCAAGAGTGCCCAAACTGGCTTTTGAGTAAAAGGTTCTATTCAACATACAGTCACCCTAATCCGCTTTTTTCATATCAATAATAATGGCTGTTGCCATAAGCCAAACGATTATTAAGCCACAAAAGAATAAAATATTGCGTAAATCAACCAAACCCCGATTAAAAGATTCAAAATAGGTAATGAAACTGAAAGACTCGATGGCATTGACAATGAACTCAGGCATCCAACCATCAAAGAACTCTAGAATAAAGGATTCACCGCTCACTACAAATAAAAAACAAATCACTAAACTCATAATAAAAGCAATAATTTGATTTTTGGTCGTTGCTGAAACCAAAGAACCAACAGCAAGAAAGCCACCTGCCATCAATGCACTGGCAAAGTAAGAAGATAAAATCACCCCGTTATCTGGGTCACCTAAATAATTCACTGTTATCCATAGTGGAAAAGTTAAAGCCAAAGAAATACAAATAAATAACCATGCAGCGAGGAACTTACCAATCACCACATTCCAAATGGAGACAGGTAACGTAAGTAATAACTCTATAGTACCTGTTTTACGTTCGTCAGACCAAAGTCCCATGGAAATTGCTGGGACTAAAATTAAGTAAAGCCAAGGTAACCAACGAAAAAACACTTGTAAGTCTGCTTGCCCTCGATCGTAAAAACCGCTGATTTGGAAAGTGAAAATACCCGATAACACTAAGAAAATTACTGTAAAGACCAGGGCTAATGGTGTCGAAAAATAACTATTCAATTCCCGACGAAAAATAATACCAGTTTTGCCACTCATTTTGCTGCGCTCCGTTTACTTACACAGATTGATTGGTTGTCAAGGTTCTAAACACATCATCGAGTCGTCCACGCTCAACATGAAACTCGGAAGGTGTGAGATTTTTTTGTGCCAAAAGTTGCGACACCTCGTGATGAACTTCTTGGCCTGAACGAGGCAGAATAATAATGCGCTCAGCGTCATCGGTTTCTTCGATTTCTGCGACTTGTGCCAAACTTTTGATTTGTGGTTTTAGACTCTCTAATTGCGTTACCTGCAAACTCACAGCACCGTGATAACGCGAGCGAGATTCAAGTTCACTAGGAGTACCATCAGCGATGAGACGACCTCGGTCAATGATCATTGCTCTTGAACAAACGGCACTGACTTCTTCAAGAATATGGGTAGAAACAATAATAATTTTATCTTTTGCCATACCTTGAATTAGCTGACGAACTTGATGTTTTTGATTAGGATCGAGACCATCTGTCGGTTCATCCAAGATCAAAACTTGCGGGTCGTGAATAATGGCTTGCGCTAAACCTACTCGGCGCTTAAAACCCTTCGATAAGGTTTCTACCGGCTGATACAACACATCACTCAGTTGAGTTTGTTGAACCACATGGGCAATTCTAGCTTGCAAGGTTCCCGCCTCAATACCTCTCATTTCGGCAATAAATCCTAGGAACTGAATAACCGTCATATCTTGATAACTTGGTGCACCTTCAGGCAAATACCCCATACATTCTTTGGCAGCCAAGGGGTTGTCTACAATATCATGTCCCATAACACTCACACTGCCCGAAGTGGGTGTTAAAAATCCAGTAATCATTTTCATACTGGTAGACTTACCTGCTCCGTTAGGGCCAAGAAAACCCAATACTTCTCCAGGCTCAACCGTAAATGACAACTTATCGACCGCGCAAAACTCCCCAAAGTACTTGGTCAATTGATTTATTTTAATCATTACTTACTCCGCATCAACGTTGAGATTCATGACTCGAGTTATTGCTCATTTTTTAACTAGAGCTTTCTTATCGGAAAACTACCGGTTTACCCATCACAAACAGCAGTAAACTTTCGATAGTATTATTAAAATCCATGTTATGGGGATAAAGAGCAAGAATTCAAGATAGCCAAAAGTACTAATTTACTTTTGTTTTATTATAATGGGTACATAATGATAAAAAAGTGAATGCAAGGTTTGAACGCTTAAGCAGTTTGCGTTTGTTTTATACCTCTGAGACCTTGTAGACCACCAGTATGTAAGAAAAGAATCTTCGAATGAGGGGGAAATGCGTTGTTAAAAGCTAAATCCATAAGCGCAAAAAGTGCTTTTCCCGAATAAATAGGTTCACAGGGTATGTGGTAACTTTTAGAAAAATCTTCGATAAAATCCAATAGTTCTCGTGACCATTTTGCATAGCCGCCAAAGTGATAATTTTCTAAAATCGCATACTGACAAGCGAATGCTTTTTTATGTGCATAACATTGTTGAATCTGTTCTAGCTGCTTATCGATACATTGCCTCCAATTCATTCCCCTGAGCACGGAAATGCCCAATATTTGGGCTGGGTAATCCAATGCAGCCACTAAAGCAGATAAGGTAGCTCCACTGCCAACGGGTAGCAACCAAAAATCAAAATGCTCTTTGACTTCTCTTACTAATTCTTGAATACCGATAAAATTTGAGGCATCTGCACCACCTTCCGGAAGAATCCGATAGTCTTTGAAGGATTCTTTTAGTCTTTTAAGGTTCTCTGGCTCTTGTTGTTGACGGTACTGGCTGCGAGAAACAGGCTGTAGTTGCATCCCCCAGCGTTTGCAATCATTTAACGTTGCGTTGTTTGGATCTAAGGCGTGAGTTCTGACCCAACCCAGCGTCTTAAAATCCAGGGTCTTTCCCGCATAAGCTAAAGCGTGCAAATGATTGGAATAGGCGCCGCCAAAGGATGCAATGCCTCTTAAGTTATTCGCATCGAGAGATTCAATAGCCGCTTTTAATTTACGCCATTTATTACCAGAAATCATAGGATGAATGAGATCATCACGCTTAATATACACACTGACTTGTTTTTCAGTGAATAGCGGGTGTGACAAGATTTGCAGAGGTGATGGTAATCGATAATCCAGCTGGAAAGACATTTTTTGTATAAAAAAATGGCGCGATATGCTTAAATTCGCGCCGTTAATATATGGAACACATCATGACCAAAACAGTGTATCACGGTAGCCTGATTGGTAACAGAAATGTTATGGTTTGACATGCAGGACTATGAATAAGCGCACGCCTTAACCAGACATTTTGGATTGCATTTCTACATAATCACTGATGGCCTGGCATAATAGGGACAAGTCCTCATCATTAATGATAAAAGGCGGCATGATATAGATGAGTTTTCCAAAGGGTCGTATCCATGCCCCTTTTTTAATAAAAAAAGCTTGTGAATGGGCAACATCCACAGGCTCATGCAATTCAACGACACCAATAGCACCTAAAACACGCACATCTTTCACTACTTTGAACACCTGACAAGGCATTAACTCTTTCAAAAGTAAGGCTTCAATATTTTTAACCTGATTTTTCCAGCACCCTTGCTCTAGCAACGATAAACTGGCATTAGCCACACTACAAGCTAGAGGATTAGCCATATAGGTCGGACCATGCATTAACACCCCTTCGCCATCTGCAGCAATACCCTCACTGACTTTACGACTACACAAAGTGCTGGCAAAAGATAAGTAACCGCCAGTAATTGCTTTTCCCAAACAGATTATGTCAGGTTCAACAGTCAAGTGGTCGGTTGCAAACCATTCGCCTGTGCGTCCAAAACCCGTTGCAATTTCGTCAAAAATCACTAGTTTATCATGGCCTCTAACACATTTAACGAGCATTTCTAACCATTGTGGTGCATAAAAGTTCATACCGCCTGTACCTTGAACCACTGGCTCGATAATGAGTCCAGCGATTTCATGACCGACCTTTTCTAAAAGTGCATTGACTTCATCAAAATCTTGCGGTTGTGGAGGACGTGAATAACCAGGGGGAGGTTTTTGGATAAAGTGGTGTTGAGGCAAATAGTCTTTAAATAAACTGTGCATACCCGTCACGGGATCGCAAACGGACATGGCACCCAGGGTGTCACCGTGATAACCCCCTCGAACAGTCAGAAACTTTGTCTTTGGCTGACCTTGCGCCACAAAGTATTGCAATGCCATCTTCATAGCCACTTCGACAGCCACGGAGCCTGAATCACAGAAGAAAACTTTTTCTAAAGTTGATGGGGTTAATGCAACTAGTTTTTGTGCTAACTCGATCGCAGGCTCGTGGGTGATTCCACCAAACATCACGTGACTCATCCTGTCCAATTGTCGTTTGGCAGCATCATTAAGCATAGGATGATTATAACCATGGACAGCGGACCACCATGAAGACATGCCATCGATAAGTTCACGACCATCTGCAAGCGTCAAACGAACGCCAGAAGCCGAATTAACTTGGTAGCAAGGCAGAGGATTCAAAAGAGAAGTATAGGGGTGCCAAATATGGTTTTTATCAAAATTAGACATAATGCACTCTCTATTAAATTAATGGATACGTCGTTTTCATCTAATGATGTGACGGCACATTATTCACGAGAGAACTTTAGCAATCAACTATCAACCAAAATGGTCACTGCTGAATTAGGCATAAAAAAGGGCCTCTTTGAGGGCCCTTCTTCTTAAGACATGACTTTTATGGCTTGATATTATTTATTAGCCATCAACTTTTCACCCACATTTGCCAATTGCTTTTTAACAACGGCTAGGGGAAGCGGGATGTAACCGTCTTTGTAAACAACTTCTTGACCAGACTTAGATAAAACCATTTTCAAGAACTCACGCTCAAGAGGAGGTAATTGCTCTCCTGGCTTTTTGTTAACATAGACCAAGAGAAAACGTGAAAGTGGGTAGGAACCGTTAACAGCATTTTCTGGAGTAGCCGAAATGAAAGGCTTACCTGGGTTCTTCGTTAAAGGCACAAGCTTAACACCAGAAGTTTTATAACCAATACCCGAATAACCAATACTATTTAGCGAGTTGCTAATAGAAGAAACGACAGAAGCAGAGCCTGGTTGCTCATTCACTGAATTTTTGAAATCACCTTTACATAAGGCTTTCTTTTTAAAGTAACCGTAAGTACCCGACACTGAGTTACGACCAAAAATTTGTACAGACTGCTTGGCAAGATTACCTTGAATGCCTAAATCAGCCCAAGTTTTAACATCTTTTTCACCACCACATTTTCTTGTTGAAGAGAAGATGGCATCCACTTGTGGAATCGTCAAACCTTTAAGCGGGTTATCTTTATGTACATAAACGGCTAAAGCGTCGATAGCGACGGCAACAGGCGTAGGTTTATAACCAAATTTCTTTTCGAATGCCGCAATTTCTTTGTCTTTCATGTGACGGCTCATTGGACCAAAATTTGACGTGCCTTCAGTTAGTGCCGGTGGTGCAGTGGAGGAACCTGCTGCTTGAACTTGGATATTCACGCTAGGATATTCACGTTTGAATTCTTCTGTCCACAAAGTCATCAAGTTAGCCAGTGTATCTGAACCAACACTCGAAAGGTTGCCTGAGATACCGCTAGCCTTAGCATAAGTTGGCAGTTTAGGATCGATCTTAGAGTTTGCACTTACTGCGACACTGAATACAGCGCTGGCAATAACAAATGATTTAGCCACGGTCTGAAAAAGTTTCATATTGCTCACCTTTTGATTAACAACTATTGTGAATTTTAGGCTTAGAATAAGTATTAAAAATTAAAGAAAGATGTCATAAATGTGACATTTATATTACAAATGATTAATTTATAACCATTTTATCGTCCAAAAATTTACAGCTGAATCTACTGCCTTGATTAATAACACTTTCAATCTCAAGTGCAGAATGATGACGCTCTAACACATGCTTAACAATTGCTAAACCCAAACCAGTCCCCCCCATTTCTCGTGAGCGTCCATCGTCCACTCGGTAAAAACGTTCTGTTAACCTGGGTAGATGATGCGCCTCTATGCCTATTCCGTCATCTGTCACACTGAACTCCGCACTGTTTGCAGCAAGACTGGTCCATGTGATTTGAATATGTCCATGTGCTGGCGTGTATCTAACAGCGTTAAACACTAAGTTTGAGAAAGCGCTGTAAAGCTCCAATGATGAGCCTCGTAATTTTTGGTTCGATGCGATTTTAGAATCAATATCTAGTTGTTTTTCAGGAGCCAAAGAGCGCGCCTCTTTAATAATAGTTTCAGTAAGCGCTGCGATATCAACCACTTCATTAAATTCAGAAAGCTTAACGTTTTCAAGTTTAGATAAGAATAAAAGGTTATCAACAATCGATTTCATGCGCTGGGCTTGTTCGATCATTTGCTGAACCGGTTTTTCATAGCGAGGACAGAAATCGCTAACAGAATCGCCGATAGTTTCCAAATAGCCCGATATCACTGTTAGAGGCGAGCGTAGCTCATGAGAGGCATTAGCAATGAAATCTTTGCGTATTTGTTCAAGCTTACTGATTCGGGTGACATCCCTCACCATGATCAGTCGCTGCTTACCTTTATAAGGTGTAATATTGACGCTAAGAATCACTTCATTGTTGAGCGAAGAAGGAAATTCAATGGAGCGGGAATAATCACCCTTCGACACATAACTCACAAAAGACGGATTTCTTACTAAATTAACCAGTCTTTGTCCGTTATCTTTTGCAGGACTTAAGCCCAAGAGCTTTTTGGCAGAACGATTAAACCATAAAATTTCGCCAAACTCACCAAGAACAATAGCTCCTTCGGGCAACGCTGCTGTGGAGGCTTTAAACTGGCTAATGATACTCAGCAAGTCATGTTGACGGCGACTATTGCGTTGTTGTTGTTTGAACAGTAAATAAAAAATGTCACCCCAAATGCCTTCAGACTCAGGTGGGTAACGGTGTTTACTATCCTTCAACCAACGTAGCAAACGATAAGCTTGGGTTAGATGCCACAAAATATAACCGACCAAAACAGTAGCAACTAGCTGCCATGTAAGTCCCAACCAACTTCCAAGCATTACAGCGCAAGATATCGTGCCAAAAAATATCGCTAACTCATAGCGCCATGCCCCCATGTAGCTCATTCTTTTGTTTAATACCTTATTCTAAACCTTATGCGAAAAGCGATATCCAGTGCCACGTACCGTCTGAACATAATGCGCCACATCATAATCGGCCAGCGCTTTGCGTAAACGTCGAATATGTACATCAACGGTTCGCTCCTCAACAAACACTTGATTGCCCCAAACACCATTGAGAAGTTGTTCTCGACTGAAAACCCGATCAGGGTTTTCCATAAAGAAATGTAAAAGTTTATACTCCGTAGGCCCTAGATGGATGGTTCCACCTTTGACAGTGACGCGGTGGCTAATATCATCGAGTTTGATTCCACCCAACTCAATACGCTCTTTATTCACGTCCTCTTTGTTGATTCGACGTAATAAAGCGCGAATTCGTGCCAATAACTCTTTGGGTGAGAAAGGCTTAACGACGTAGTCATCAACGCCGGAATCTAGACCTTTGACTCTATCGTCTTCTTCGCCTCTCGCTGTCAGCATAATGACTGGAATTTGTGCGTAGGCTTCTTTACGTTTCAACCTCTGCGCAAAATCGATTCCCGGAGCACCTGGTAGCATCCAATCGAGGATGATAATGTCTATGTTTTCTCCTTCTTGGAGCAGAGACATGGCTTTTTCGGTGGTGGATGCTTGCGTAACTTTATAACCCTGCTCTTCCAGCGTATACGAAAGCATTTCTCGAATTGCAGGCTCATCTTCGACTACAAGTACGTTGACGCCCATTGACTTAACCCTCCAAATAAACACCCGACTATTCTTTTTATTCGTGAGCGAACTTTACTTGATTGAAATAACTGAACACAACAGACCAAAGATGACAGTTTTTTGAATTCCTACAAATAGCTAGGATTTATCAGCTTTGGTCACTTGCTCCAGCTCATTAATGGAAATGTGTCTTACATCTTTTCCGCAAACTAAATAGATCACGTACTCAGAGATGTTTTTTGCGTGGTCACCAATGCGCTCTAAAGAACGTGCTGCCCACAAAACGTCCAGACCACCTGAAATTGCTCGCGGGTCTTCCATAATGTAAGTAATCAACTGACGTGAAATCGCATCATATTCGCGATCGGCTATCACTTCTTGTTTAGCGACTTTTAATGCTTCTTGTACATCTAAACGAGCAAACGCATCTAATGCATGGCGCAACATAATCATTACATGTTGTCCCATATGCATAACGGCACCAAAATGTTTTTTAGTGGGCTGTGCATCATTATTGACCTCGAACGATAAGTGAGAAGCCATCTTGGCAATTTTCTCAGCTTCATCGCCTACTCTTTCTAAATCCGTGATGGTTTTGATGATGGCCACTAAAAGCCGCAAGTCGCCCGCAGCCGGTTGCCGCTTAGCTAAAATCCGTGCACATTCCTCATCAATGGACACTTCAAAACCATTAACTTTGACATCACCTTCAATCACTTTTTGAGCTTGTTTGCCGTCGTGTTCAATTAGGGCATTTAATGCATCATTTAATTGCTCCTCAACAAGCCCACCCATGGCTAATACTTGTTGACGAACATCTTCTAATTCTTCATTAAATTGTCGGGAAATATGTTGACTAAACTGTGAATTATCGGCCATATATGTCATTCTCCTACATGTTAAGTAAGTTGCCTGAAGCAGATAAAACCCGTAAGCGTTTAACCGAACAGAGCAGACGCGATCAATTATCCGTAACGCCCAGTAATATAGTCTTCTGTTTTTTTCTTTTTCGGGTTTGTGAAGATATCATCTGTTTTACCATACTCTACCAGCTCACCCATATACATAAATGCAGTATAGTCTGACACACGGGCAGCCTGTTGCATATTATGTGTGACGATCACAATGGTGTATTGCTCTTTGAGATCGTTAATCAACTCTTCAATTTTTAATGTCGAAATGGGATCGAGTGCAGAAGCCGGCTCATCCAGCAACAAAATCTTAGGTTGTACCGCTATCGCCCGCGCGATCACCAAACGTTGTTGCTGACCTCCTGATAACCCAAACGCATTATCATTTAAACGATCTTTCACTTCATCCCAAAGCGCAGCCCCCTTAAGTGCCCATTCAACGGTTTCATCAAGAACTCTACGTCGATTGATTCCTTGCAACCTCAAGCCGTAGGCCACGTTCTCATAGATAGACTTAGGAAATGGATTAGGTTTTTGAAAAACCATACCCACGCGTCTTCTCAGGTCAGTGATATTGACTTGACGTGAGTAAATATTTTGCCCATCAATAATGATTTCCCCTTTAATATCAACATCATCGACTAAATCATTCATACGATTAAAACAGCGCAGTAATGTTGATTTACCACAACCACTGGGCCCAATAAACGCGGTAACTCGCTTTTCTGAAATGTCAAAATTGACATTATAAAGCGCTTGCTTTTGTCCATAAAATAGGCTCAAGTCTTTGACTTGGATGGTAGATTCATCATTACCTTTCTCAGAATCAGGAAAAACTGACTCTGGCGTCGTATCTACTTGTGAGTTTTGAGAAGTCATATCAGCAGTCATAAAGGATCTTTCCTAACTTTTAACAATTCAGCGGTTAATTTTCCAGCGATTTATATTTTTCACGCAAATTATTGCGAATACGCACAGCGAGAAGATTTAACAACACAATAATAATAATTAACAGTAAAGCAGTAGCATAAACGAGCGGTCGAGCAGCCTCGACATTCGGGCTTTGAAAGCCCACATCATAAATATGGAACCCCAAATGCATGAATTTTCTCTCAAGATGGATGAATGGCGGGTTACCATCAACCGGCAATGACGGGGCAAGTTTAACAACACCGACTAACATCAAAGGTGCTACCTCACCGGCGGCCCTTGCAACAGCAAGAATCAGTCCAGTCATTATAGCTGGGCTCGACATAGGCAAGATAGTGCGCCAAAGTGTTTCGAACTTGGTCGCTCCTAAAGCCAAACTGCCTTCTTTTATGGCTTTTGGTATTCGCGCTAAACCTTCTTCTGTTGAAACAATGACAACGGGAAGCGTTAACAATGCCAAGGTGAAAGCCGCCCAAATTAAGCCCGGCGTCCCAAATGTTGGAGCTGGCTTAGCTTCCGGGTAAAACAAGTCATCAATGCTGCCACCTAAGAAATAAACGAAAAATCCTAAGCCAAAAACACCATAAACAATGGATGGGACACCCGCAAGATTGTTTACAGAAATCCGAACAATACGCGTGGCTATACCTTGAGATGCGTATTCTCGCAAATAAATAGCAGCAACAACTCCCATCGGAGTGACCAAAATAGACATCAAAATAACCATCATCACTGTACCAAAAATAGCTGGAAATACACCACCCTCGGTATTAGCTTCTCGCGGTTCATCAAAAATAAACTCATGGATTTTTTCAAAAAAGAAACCAATCTTTCCAAAAATACCAAACGCATTAGGCTGATAGTAACGTACTATCAGATCAGTTCCGATGCTTATTTCTTGCTTATCAGCTGATTTTATTACCAGGTAGTTGCCGCGAATATCGACCCATATTTTTGACATTTGCTCTTGATAAATCTCGAAAGAATCTCTCAAAGCTTGCTCTTGTTGAGCAATTTCTTTTTCAACTTCTGCCGTTAGCTCGTTATCCAATTCGTAACGTCTTCTCTCTAAACGCAAAGATTCTAACTCATAATTTATTGCATCAATTTCACTGCTTTGAATATCGTGCGCTTTGTCAAGTAAACCATCAACACGCTCCAATTCATCTTCTAATATTTGAGCAAAATCATCATCAGAGGCTTGTGTCACTACCCCGTTAATTTCGATTCGCGAATAAAAGCCGAATGCATTACCCCACTCCCTGCGCTCAACCACGACAGCGTCTTTGGGCTTTTCTATGTTAGGAGAAATATCATCGGTATCGAACCACTTAAAATCGATCCCGTAAAGATCGCGGTTGCCAACTTTTAACAGCCATTCTTGTTTTAAACCTTCGAGGGTTTTCCTTTCATTGGTATTGTGGATTTCGCCTAAGTAGTCGCTTCGTTTACCCTCAGCTTCTACTTCTATGGCAACAATATGATTCGGCCAAAAATAGGCCAAACCTTTGTAAGCAATGAATAGAGTAAGACCTACTACCATTACCAAACAGGTTGCTATACCGCCAGCATTGAGCCACACCCAATGCTCCCCAGAAGAAAAGTATGCTTTGAATTTTGACATCTTCACACCTAAACCCTAATGTTCGAGAAGTTGATTCTAAAGTGAACCATACTTTTTTCGTAATCGTTGACGAATTACTTCAGCACCCGTATTAAATACAAAGGTAAACAAAAAGAGTACAAAAGCAGCGAGGAAAAGAACTCTAAAGTGCGTACTACCCACCTCAGACTCCGGCATTTCTACAGCGATGTTGGCGGATAAAGTCCGCATCCCTTCAAAAATATTCAACTCCATCACAGCGGTATTTCCGGTAGCCATCAACACAATCATGGTTTCACCAACTGCTCGACCAAAACCAATCATAATTGCGGAAAACATTCCTGGACTCGCTGTGGGCAGCACAACACGTGTAACCGTTTGCCAGGGAGTCGCACCTAGTGCTAAAGAGCCATTACTCAAATGCTTTGGCACACTAAATAGAGCATCTTCCGTAATAGAAAAAATCGTGGGTATTACTGCAAAACCCATCGCTAATCCCACTACTAACGCATTTCTCTGGTCGTAAGTAATCCCTAAGTCAGCAGTAATCCATTGTCGGACATTACCATCAAAAAACACTTGTTCGATTATTACACCTAATTTGATAGATAGGATTGCCACAAGAATAATCATGGGAATCAATATTGCCGCATGCCAGCCAGACATCACCCAATTGCGGTAAGACATCGGCAAATGATGCCATAGCAAACCAAATGAAATAATCGCTATCGGCATAGAAATCAGTAACGTAAAGATGCCCGCTAAATTTTCCTCAACAAAAGGCGCTAACCATAATCCCGCGAGGAAACCTAAGATAACCGTCGGCAAAGCCTCCATAATTTCAACAGCTGGCTTTACCGCCTTGCGCATAGAGGGGCGCATAAAATACGCCGTATAAATTGCACCCGCTATAGCGAGTGGAACCGAAAATAACATGGCGTAAAAAGCTGCTTTGAGCGTACCAAAGGTTAATGGTGTTAAACTAAACTTTGGTTCAAAATCATTGGTTGATGCCGATGACTGCCAAATAAACTCAGGATTGTTATAACCTTCGTACCATACCTTTTGCCAAAGTGAAGAAAAAGAGACTTCAGGGTGCTCATTTTCTTGATAGTAGATACCAAAACTGCCATCGGTTTTTTGATATAAGATGCGATTGTTGCGAGAGTTTATCGATACACTCTCGGCTTCCGTTGACTCCATTGTGTAGAGCTGGCGACCTGAGGTACTAAAAAATACGCCAACGTTGCGTTCCTCATCGACGACCAAGAATCCTTTGCGACGAGACTCGGATACGATTTCTACAATAGGTTTATCAAGAAATTCGAAGAGACGCACGGGGTGAATGAGTAAGTTATTGTCGGCATCTCTTGCAGGGAACAACTGATGTATACGTCCTTGGCTGTCGCCCACAAGAATCGAGAAACGTCCAAGAAGCATGCTAGCTGTGGTTATCTTAGCACCGTCTTCAATAGTCACTGAATTCAATTCTTCCACCGACTGATTTGTCACTCTTACCAAAGCAACTTTACCGGAATTATCCACTGAATAGAGCAAAGAACCGTTTTCTGAAAGAAAGACTTTAAACACGCTGGAACCAAATGGAGAAACAAACTCAGCATCCAATTCAAGTCTTAGCTCATCATCCAACATAGATTCGATAACGCTATAACGTTTGATATAGATTTTATCACCTGCTACCAAAGCAAGCGTTGCTCTATTCTCATCGACTGTAAAAGCATAAGGCGTGTTTTTATTAATGTTGGGTAGAGCTTGAGTAAATACCATGCCTGCATCAGCGAACTTTTCAATCACCTCGGGATAGACAACGCGTTTACCCGTTGAATAATCTAGACGATATTTCACATCAAAAACATGAATACGCCCTTTATCATCCAATGCGGCTAATGTATTTGTTACTAAAGAAACAGTGTTTATACTGATTAGCCTTGCATCATCAATCAAGGAAAAACTCTCGGCCGCTTGATGGCCATAATCTTCATCAATTCGATATGTAGAAACCTTGCCATCAGCATGAATGAAAAACGTGGTTTCACCATACTCACCAATACCGTGATAAAGCACTTGCGATGCGTTTTCTAATCGCATATTCGCAGAAGTTTCTTTTACGTCTGGCGAAGAAAATAACGGAAGAACTATTGCCAACAAATAAACAAAAATTAAAAGAACGGCTACAATAACCATCAAGCCGCCTGTCGCTATACTATACTTGGCCCAGACGTCTTTAAGCCTTCGTCTTTTAAAAATTTTTTCGCTGTTGTCGTCTAACGCTTTACCAGAAACTAGGTGGTTGGTTTTTGATGTTTCCATAGTGCCCGCGTGATGATGTAGTGAAGTATTGGTTAATGATGTTGGTAGCTCGAAAAACTTGCGCTTCCACATCGGTGTTCGCCGAACCCAAAGCTTTCAAAATGACATGTCACTATTGAAGCTTTGGTAAGCTATCAATTTGTCGCTTCTTGCGTTCGCTATTATGACGCGAGATTATGACATTTTTTTTACAACAATGGCGTATTTTTTTGGTGTTTGTTAACAACAATTGCCTAGTAATCAATCTGAGAGGTTCGACTTAAAGACTAATTTTTAAAAATTAACCAGGTTGGTTAGAGATTGACGTCGATTTGTCATGTTTGAGATGTTAGTATAGCCCGCAACATATTGTACATATTTTGTTCTTTCTGTCCAGGAGTTAACGAGTATGAGTGCGTTGTTTAAGTTGAAGTTTAGTCCAGTTGCTGCCCTTGTTTGTGCAGCTTTATCTCAAAATGCCATAGCGGAAGCAATCGTTAAAGACGGTTCTTTGAAAGTCAAAACGGAAGATAACCAATTCCAAATTGGCGGTCGAATTATGTATGACTTCGACAGTTTCACGGATGTTCATAGTTACTCTGTATCACAAGCAAGTGCTACAGCATTTGACTTAAATGCAGGCAGTGATAGCTCAGATATTGAATTGCGTCGTGGTCGACTTTATGTCAAAAGCGATATGGGTGATTGGTCAGCTAAATTACAAGTAAATATTGACGATAGTGATGAGACCGCTAATTTTGAAGACGCTTACTTACGCTATGAAGGCGGTAAAGGCTTTAAAATCACCCTTGGTAAACACAAAGAACCTTTCGGTCTGGAAGAACTTACTAGCTCAAAATACATCACGACTATTGAGCGCTCCATGATGACCAATGCGATGTCTCCAGGCCGCAACTATGGCGTACAAGTCCATGGTCATAATGATAGCATTACTTGGGGAGCGGGTATTTACGATAACGGTAACAACGATGAAGAAGAACAAGTTTTAGCCTTCACCGGACGTGTTGCTTTTCGACCTATACACAACGACGATATGCTTTTGCATATTGCAGGCGCTTTTACGAGTCGTGATAATGACACGCAAAGCTTCCGTATCCGGGAACGTGCAGAAGTTCATCTAGCAGAACGCACTGTTCTCAGCAATACAATTAGTGCTAACACTGTAAACATTCTTGGTGCTGAAGGCGCATTTAACTATCAGTCTTTTTCCGTCCAAGCAGAATATCAATTTGCTGATGTTGAAGCAACGGCTGGTGAGGATGAAGAATTTTCCGGTTACTATGCACAAGCTAGTGTTTTCTTGACCGGTGAGTCTCGGCCTTATAAAAAATCATCAGGCTCTTTCGACAAAGTAAAACCTAAAGGTAATATGGGTGCTTGGGAAGTTGTTGTTCGATACAGTTTTCTTGATGCTGAAGATCTTGATTTTGGAAGTGAAGCAACCAATATTACGCTCGGCCTTAACTATTATGCCAACAAAAATGTTCGTTTTATGCTGAACTATATCGATACTGAGGTCGAATATATCGAACCTACTTCAACTACCACGATTGAAGGCGATGCCGTTGCATTGCGTGGCCAATACGCCTTTTAACGCTCTTTTCTTGGCCTGCTTATGCAGGCTGGCCTTTACTTATTAGTGTTACACATGATTTTATATCGAGACATTGTAAAATCCTAAAAGCACCAATCAAACTGAAGCGCCTTCAACTTTTATCAAGTTCTTGCTTTTATCTAAATGAATTTCCGGTAAAAAAACCATATCTCTATTGTTGAGAAATTGAGTGCTTGATACATGGTATGCTAGATACTGCCCCGATACTAAAGGCTAACTTAACGATTAAGAGGCTTGGCTCAAGAATGAAGGGTAATTGAAAGAGTAGCGAGACCGGAGAGCCCGGCCATCACCACAGGAAAAGACATCGTTCGAAATCTTCTCAGGGTTTTATTTTACGCTTGAACAGATAACATTTTATTCGCCGTTTCTTCGAGATACTGCGCATAATCATCTACAGAAATTTCGAAATGTTCGTACTTCCAAGGCTTGAGATACCAATCTTGCAGTAAAGCTTTGAACGTGGCAGCGGTCAGCTCTACATTGACACGATTAAACACGCCCTTTTCAATACCTGTGTGAATGACATCACTAAAGGTTGTATGACTTTGTAACTCGGTTTCTAGCGCTTTTCGTTTCTCAGGACCTGTCAGGTTTTTGGCTTCCATATAAGAAAAATAAAACCAAGAACGCATGATTTCACTCATATATAAATAAATGCGCAAAGCGGCAATTAATTTTTCATGAGGCTCTTCAATGTTCTCGATTTGCTCGTAAAAAATCTTTTGCGCTAGCATTAAACCTTGGCCTTGAATAATTCTAACCAAGTCCTCTTTACTACGAATATAGGTGTATAAAGCACCCATACTCATGCTTGTTTTAGCGCTTAAGTCACGCAAACTCATGGCTTGGAAACCTTTCTCATTCGCAAGTTCAAGCGTAGCAGAAACGATGATTTTTAGGTTTTTAATCGCTGTAGCTTCTTTGACTTGCAAATGTTCTTGATTGCACCGATAGATCTCTTGGTAAATTTCTTGCTCGGTCAAATTAATAGATTCCTTAAATGCCATAAAGTCGGTGATAACACTTTCTCTTTTGGTGGCACTTTCTTGTTCTTGTACTTCTACACTCTCAATAAAATCACTCATTTTCACACCCAAATATATTATTATTTAATCAAATTCATTGACTACCTCTAAACAGTAGATGCAGTCAATGACCAAAATACCAACAAAGAATGGTAACTTCATTGCCGGATATAACTTCTGCTTTTAGAGTTTCAATCCGCCGAGCCAAGTCTTAATCAAAGTACATCGGTAAAACACCCGTATAAGCGCTTACCCTCTCTACTTAATTGAGGACGACTTTAATGCATTTTAGATTATCTTGTCGCCTTTAAAAGTGAATCATAAAAAATAAAGCTATTCTTTGTAATCGAGAAACGAACGTCAGGATTATCGGATTAGTTTTACTTAATATTAGCCCCGCAGGATTTAAAGATAGCAAACCTTCCGTCCTTTTGCCTTGTACAAAAATCCAAAAAATTTTTCTCTTTATCCGTTGGTCATCGATTCAATAAGACATTTCTCCTATATTTTATGCATCATAACTTTGTTCAAATCAATTTAAATTATTCTCACAAAGTGGTCTGTCTTGGTTCGTTTAGTGAACTCTGAGCAGTATCATTATTGTTTTTATTTGCCTGAAGTATTTGCACCATAATACCAAACGGGCACACGGTCAATAAGTCAAAGATACTAAAACAGAACGTTTATTTCATACCGAATGGGGATAATGAAAACTTACTTGCTTGTAAGCAAGTGATCGTCTCTAATAATTCTGATGTTCAATACTATCAAATTAAAAAAAACGTAAATATGAGTGACAAATATAAGATTTTTTAGCAAATTTGCAGACAAAATGAGCAAAGCATGAAGTTATATTTCTTATAAAAGAATTTTTTATCAATTTTGTAGTTTTTATCGTGACCAGGTTTATTCCTTTTCTGAAGGTAATGGATAATTTTCCGAAGGTGACGAAATACCTGAAAGTTCAGTATTGTTTTGCGTCGCAGTGGATTTTATCCATTGACCCTGGCCACCAAAGACTCCCAACTCACGCAATTTTTCATATTCTTTTACATTTTCGATACCCTCAGCAATCAACGGAATTTTCATTTGATTGGCCAATTCAACCATCGATTTTACAAAAAGTTGCTTCTCTGCGGATACTTGAAGCTTTCTCACCACACTAATATGTAACTTTAGATATCTCACGGGAATTCGATGCAAATAATCCGAAGAGGCAATAGGCTGCCCAATTTTTTCAATGGCTACACCACAACCTAATTGAATTAAAGCAGCACATCGTGCGATAAGTTGGTTGTTATCTTTGGCAAATGCGCTCTCAGGAATCTCAAAGCACAACTTATGAGCTAAACGTATATTCTCAGCGAGCCTAATCATCAACCATTCAAAGAAAACTTGATCTAACAAACTATCTGAGTACAAATTAACCGCCAGATTGAAGCTGTCTTCTTTTAAGTAAAAGTAGCGTTTGAACAAATAGTCGATAATACTGCGCTCTAGTTTAGGAACTAAGCCAAAATTATGTGCCATGGGCAAAAAACGAGCAGCAGTTATGACCTTATTATTTTCTGGCATGCAAATACGAGCAAGCACTTCTGTAAATAATGTACCTCCCTCAACCAGGTCGATACAAGGAAACTCTTCGACAAGTAGATAACGATGATTATCTATGGCCATTTCTAACAGACTTCGCCACTTCACTGAGCCCAGAATCTCATCTTTGTTAAGAATATGCGCTTCGTGCGCATACCAACTATTTTGCCCTTGTAATTGCGCCGTTCTTAATGCCATATCGGCTTCCGCTAACACTTCATAGCTTTCAGAGCCTGGTTGAAAGTAAGCACACCCTATATTAAATCGTTCATGCGGACTTAACGTTGTTAATGGTACTTGTTCCAAATAACGGCTCAACTTTTCCGCAATAGTGGCAATTTGTTGTGGCGTGATGTTTAAAATCACTAAAGCAAAGTCCGTATCCGTTCTCCTGGCCAAAATACCTTGATAGTTGGTATCGAGAAAATGATTGAGCGATAATGCAATATCTTTGACATCCTTGAGGTGCTGCTTTAATTGCAAACCATTAAAATGTACGAGATACAAAGCTCCACAGTTTGCCTCTTCTTGATCTATGGTCATTACTGCGAATTGAGCGTCAAAATAATAGCGATTGCCTAAACCACTTTCTACATCAACAAAACTATGTTCTCGAATCACATGATTTTGCTTCAATTTTTCTTGTTCACTTTGTAAAAAACGTTGAAATGTTGCTAAAATAATTTCTCCTAATTTATTGCTTTCAAGAATACTTTTAGCTTTTTCATTTAATTGAGTTTCAAATAATAATTGTTCTCCTTCTTTTTCGACGGCTCGTAGATTTTTACTGATTTGATGCACAAGACTCATTGCCACAAAGCTAGAGAAAATCCAAGAAAAAATCATAACAGTCATCACACCCATCAGGCCCATCTTGGGAACAACTTGAGGTGGGGTTATCATAATTTTTAGATTAAGAGGTTTTTTCGAATCACCGATAGGCAAAATCAAATCAAGATTTCTTATACCTTCTTTCGGTAAGTTTTGTCCCACATATACACTTTCTATAAGCTGTTGATTTTCGTCATAGAGCTCAAGCCCATGTATATTTTTAATTTGAGCAAGTTTACTAAGATTGCTTTTAACAAGAGGGGGTTTATCCCAAGGCAAAGTAGCAACTTGATTGATAAGAATTTCTATGGAAGAAAAATTTTGTTGGGAGCCTGCATTACTCCATTTCGTGACATTTTTTAACACTAACCACAAGCTTAAAAAACCAATGACTAAAACAATCGCTATCCATACTAAGTTAATTGAGTTTGTAATTTGAGCAATACTTTTTAACTTCGTCATCCTGACGCTATCCTTCATTGACCTCTCTAACAAGGATAGTAGAATTTTTCGTTAAGCTAATGACTAGACCTTTTCGCTCGGTGAATTTTCTCGGATTAGCCCATAAATATAATAGCGAGCTCTCATGTTTTTTAAATAAATCTTCCTCAAAAAAAGACTTGTTAGTAAGCTTAAATACTTTTATCCGCTAAATATTTACTAACAAGTCCTTGATCATTTTTAATTTCTTTTTACATATAGTATCCCTCAAGCCTTCGTCATTACTTTTTCTCGAATCTTTATCCGGAAAAACAAGCTATAAAACACGGGGACAGCCACGAGCGTCAAAATAGTTGCAAATGCTAGTCCTCCCATAATCGTCACTGACATATCAGCAAAAAAAGCATCCGTTAATAAAGGTGCCATGCCAAGAATAGTGGTGATAGCAGCCAAAGCGACAGGTCTTAAGCGTGACACACTCGCATCGACAATAGCTTGATCCGATTGCTTGCCTTCGGCAATTTGTAAATCAATTTCTTCTAGTAAAACAATCGCGTTTTTAATCAACATGCCAAATAAACTTAAGAATCCAAGCAATGACATAAACCCAAACGGCATATCTGTCAGCAATAAGCCAGACACCACACCCACCGCAGCCATAGGTACAATCAACCAAATGATCAAAGGTTGACGAATACGACCAAATAAGAAAATAGAGATTAACAACATCACCAAAAAACTTGCTGGTAAGCCTCCCCCCAAAGCAGCTTGAGCTTCCGTGGATGACTCATATTCCCCTCCCCATTCTAGATAATAACCATCGGGTAATTCCATGTTTTCAATTTGTGGTTTTAAACGTGCGAAAGCTTCACCAGCCGTTTCATTAAATCCAGGGTCACCAGAAACCGTAATGGTTCTTACTCGATTTCGGCGATGAATCTGCGTTTCTTCGCTAACGAGTTCCACACCTTTCGAAACTTGCTGAAAAGGTACATACAAACGTTGAATTGAACTCCAGACTTGACTGTTTTCAAGCGCTTCTACTTCTGACTGACTTTTGCCTGCCATTTTTGCTCGAATCGCATAACTATAGTCACCATCTTGCAAACGACCCAGCTCCAATCCACGCGAAGCGTATTGAATCGTTTGACTAAAATCAGCTCGTGAGACACCGGCAATCCCAGCATTGTAAGCATCATAATGAGTATTTAAAGCGTAACCTTTTTCACGCCAGTTATGTCGAATATCGCGGATTGAGCCATCCGCTTCCATAATTTTCTGGGCTTGATTAGCCAATTTGCGCAACACAACGGCATCTGGCCCCGAAAAACGCGCAGCTAATTTAGCACCGCCGCCAGGCCCAAATTGCATTCTTTCGGTGTAAAAATCGGCGTCGAGATCAAGGTTTGGCAATTCTTGATGGAGCACATCAATAAAGCTATCTATTTTTTCGCGATCTTCCATCCTTACCAGAAAAAAAGCATAACTTTCATTAGGCTGTTGTGGTGCATAAGTTAGGGTAAATCTATCCGCTCCTCGTCCAATAAAACTGGTCACAGAAACAACATCTTTGCGTTGCAATAAAATTTTTTCTGCGGCATCTACGACTTTTTGTGTTTCACGTATATCTTGAGATTGTGGCCCCCAGTAATGAACAAAAAATAAAGGTGCATTTGACGGTGGGAAAAAGCCTTGTTTAACAGAACCAAAACCCATATAAGCAATCACTGTAATCACTAAAAGAACAATAATCGTTAGCCCTCGATTTTTTAACGCTCCTATCAGTACAACGAGGTAACCTTTGTAAATTGTGCCATCATAGGTTTCAGATGCTTCCTTTTTATCACCAACACGATAAAAATAACTCCCAAGCAAAGGCACTGCCGTTGCCGCTAACACCCAACTTAGCATTAAAGAAATTAACACAACGGCGAACAATGAAAATAAAAACTCGCCCGTGGCATCATCGGAAAGACCTATACCTGAGAAAGCAGCAATACCGATGACAGTTGCGCCTAAAAGCGGCCACTGAGTACGTTTAACAATAAAGCTGGCGGCATCAATAGCGCTTTTACCTTGACGCATTCTGAGCATCATGCCTTCAGCAACTACAATCGCATTGTCCACCAACATCCCCATAGCAATCACCATAGCTCCTAAAGAAATACGCTGTAATTGCAAACCCATTAACCACATGATTAACACAGAGCCCAATACTGTTACTAATAAAACCACACCGACGACCACACCACTGCGCCATCCCATGAACAGCATCAAAGTCAAAGTTACTACGGTCACCGAAATTAACAGATTATTGATAAATCCTTGTACCGATTGATCAACAAGCGCAGCTTGATCGTAGATAGGCGTTAACGTAATTCCAGCGGGTAAGCTTGTTAGTAGTTCTCCGACCTTTGCATTGACTCGACTACCTACATCGACAATATTGATATCGTTTAACGCAGATACAGCCAGCGTAATCGCATCTTCACCTTGATAACGCACCATTATAGGTTGAATATCTACAGGCTCGAACTTGAGTTCAGCAATATCGCGAATTTTAATAAAACGATTCGTACCAGGGACAACCAAGGTTAAGTTATAAAGCTCTTCAATGCGATCAATAGGGTTTTCTACAAGAAGACGAATTTGACGACCTTTCACTTCTATTCGTCCACCGTTAAAGGGTGTTAAGTTTTCTGATAAGAGGTTAGTCAAGTCAGGAAAGGAAATGCCTAGACCAGCAGCTTGATAAGGATTGATATAAGCGACTAGCTCTTCTTGTTGCACCCCGCTCACTTGAACTTTCGCCACGCCCTCTGTCACCAAGAGTTCACGTCGAATAATTCTGGCAAACTCTCTCAGTTCATTCAGTGAAAAATCCGGTGCGCTGAGTGCATAATACATACCATACACATCCCCAAAATCATCAAAAACTTGAGGTTGCTGTACGCCCATCGGTAAATTTCTCGTCGCATCACTTAAACGTTTTCGAAGCTCGTCCCAAATTTGCGGCAGCACATCGGAATCAAATTCAGGTTTCATTTCTGCTGTGATTTCTGAAATGCCTGGTTTTGAAATGGATGTAAGCCGATACAATTGAGGCATTTGCTGAATAGCGATTTCCAACTGCTCGGTGACTTCACGCTCAACTTTTTCTGCACTAGCACCAGGAAACGCAGTAACAATCTGAACCTGTTTAATCGTAAATGCGGGATCTTCCAAACGACCAATATCACCCAAGCCGATAAGTCCACCTAAAAATAATAAGCTGATCATTAACCAAATATTGACAGGCTTTTTAATGGAATAACGTGCGATATCCATGCTTAGCGCTCCGGTTGATAAGGTTTAACTTGCATCCCTTCGCGCATTTTAGAAACACCTGCGGCAACCACCAAAGCATCAAGTGATAAATCACCAGCAATCAAAGCATGCTCATGCTCTATGTCCAAAACTTTGACAGCAACCTTCTCAACTTGATGGGTTTTAGTGTTGTATTTCCAAACGCCAAAACCCTCTACATCTGATCCTTGTATTGCTGTAAATGGTACCATGAGTGCGTTATCGTGCGGTTGATAACCTAAACTTACATCCACTATCGCTCTCGCTCCAGGCGTTAAATTACCTTTTACAGAACTCGCAGCAAAAATGACTCTATAGGTTTGTGTTATCGGATCAGGCTGTGTGGCATGTTCAACATATTCGAGAGGAAAAGTTTTTTGAGACCCAGCAATCATAGTGGCTGAAGCAGTCACTGAAGCCCCTTCTTTATAATCACTCAAAACACGCTCAGGTACGTTAAAAGTAAAATACAACCGGGAAACATCTTGCAACCTAGCAATAATCGCACCCGCACTCACATATGACCCATTTTCAACCAATCTTTCTGAAATTTGTGCATCGAAAGGCGCATGTAAAGTGGTATAACTCATGTCTTGCTTGGCTTTGCTCAAATTAATGGTGGCAATTTCTAAGGCGGTTTTGGCATTATCAAAGGTCGCTTGTGGTGCAAGACCTTTTTTAAAAGTGGCTTCTATCCGCGTTAAATCTCGTTGTGCTTGTTTAAAACGTGCATCAACCTCTTGTAAGCGTTGCAAAAAAGGCGTTGGTTCTAACTGAGCGAGAACCTCTCCTTTTTTTACAACACTACCTGTAATCAAGTTAGCCTCTTGTAGTCGGCCCGATACCTCAAAACTAGCATCCAAAGTTTTCACGGCTGCAACCTCTGCAGGGAAACGTAAATTCACTTGTTCCAGCGCACTTTTAACCGAAGCAAGCTTTACAGATTGAATGGTGCCTTTTTCTTCTTCTTCGACAGGAGTTTGCGTACAACTGGACAGTAATAAAATAAGCGCAAAGGCTTTGCAAACCTGAGGCAAGTGTCTATTTTGGAAATGCATACTTTTCATTTAGGGCTCCGTGAATGCTCAATTTGAATGCATATTATTGATTTTATTGGCTCTCAAACTCCAACAAAAGTAAACTACACAGTGCATTATACTTATTGATTTTGAGAAGTAAACTAAATAGTATACTCTATTGTGGAGTTATGAGGTAAAACACAAATGACGCAACAAAAATTGACACGCAGCGAGTTAAAACGAGAAGCCATTATCCAAGGCGCAAAAGAAGCGTTCCAGCGTTACGGGGTAGCGGATACTAGCATGGATAAAATATCGGAAGTTGCGCAGGTTTCAAAAAGAACCATTTACAATCACTTTGCCAGCAAAGAAGAGTTAGTTACTCACATTATTAAAGAAATTTGGGCCAACACCATTTTGAGCTTCGAAGCACCCTATGATTCCAGCATCGATCTAAAGTCGCAATTAATAGAGTTTGTTCAAAACCAATTGAGTTTGATGGCTGATCCAAAAATCTTGGAATTCACCCGCGTTGTCGTCGGTTATTGTTTATTCAGACCAGATAATTTCAAAAAGGAAATCGCAGAGTTCTTTAAACAAGAAACGGCCATGATTCGATGGATCAAGCAGGCAATGGCTGATGGGAAACTCAAAAAAACCAACCCACTCATTGCTAACGAACAAATTCTAAGTTTGTTACATGGACAAGCTTTTTGGCCACAGTTGCTTCACTCGGAACCCCCTCTAAACGACGAAGAAAAAAAGCAATTAGCCAATCAAACAGTGGATATGTTCTTGGCATATTACCAAATTTCTTAAAATAACGTTTTATACCATTCTTTCATCATGTACTGAAATAGAAGAACAACTCGCACTACACCCACTAAAATGATTATGCGCGCTGTTCCATTTCGGTTAGTTTTGTTTAGTTACGAGCAGAGCTTGAGGTGAGTTTACTTCCAACAGTGAAAGTGTGCGAAATTTCTGCTCCAAAATCACCTTGAAATTGATGTATTTTCTCTCCTGCACTATTTTCTAAATGTGCACTGCCCGCGCTTTCTAAACCCAATCGCAAGTTCAACCACCAAGAAAGCCCATCTTCATCTCTGTCTTTAATTTTTAGGGTATAACAACCTGGAGTTTCAAAGGTTTCCGTATAAACGGATTCGTTAACCAAACCATCTTTAAGTGTTAACACATCACCTTTTGCATCCAAAATACTATAAGTATTTTCCTGTGCTTGATCATTGGTTGCGAGAACAAACTTCAAGCCTTGTTCATAATGCCTGGGGAAATCAAATGTTGTAGATAAGATATTATCCTTGTCATATTCATCATTTGTTAGGTTTGGCTTGGTAATTTCAACATAAAACTTGTTCGATATGCTTTTTCCTCGCCACATTATACGTGGCAAAGTGACAGTTTCTGTTTCACCAAATGCTAAATGACCTCGCCACGGATAAAAGGATGAGAAGCCTCCTTCTAACCCATACTCTATCAGTGCCACTTTAAGGGGTTCAGAACCATTATTTTTAATCTTAACAATAGCATTATCACAAATGGGATTAGCACGACCATATTCACTAGCATTGTTAGGAGCAATGATTTCTGTAACAGCAGCATCATTCTTTGCGCTGACTTTACCGTAAGAAACCAGATAGGCATCGGTGATATAATAAGGTGGTGGTGACGGGTTATCAGGATCCGTCGGGCTCCATTCATATTCTTCGATATTCAAATCGATAAGATGTGTATCTGTCGTATTCAAGACTGACATTAATTCATGCTCATAAGGAAGTACTTTATCGCCTGGACACCAGTTGGCTCGATTATAGAGCCAAGTACCACCTTGAGGAAAAAGATAATTCTTAGCACAATCATCACGCCACATTACTTGCCGAGCAATTTCTTGATGATTAACGTTCAATTGGTAAGAGCGTACACAAAACTCAGCACAATTAACATCATTACCAAAACTATGGCCTGTTGTGGTAAAACGTAACTTGGCAGAGTCAGCCTCTTTCGATAATTTTATAGACTTTTCAGGCATGGCCGCAGCCTCAAACTCTGCTGAGCTGATGTAATCATGCTGACCATGATACAGTGCTTGCACATCTAAAACTGGCCTTACGGGTTGGCCTTCGATTAACTCAAACTTCACGCTTGCAGAAAATCCCAATGGTCTGTTCCAGCCATGATATTTTACTTGGATAGGTATATCCCCTTCTAAGATATCAACAAAATCTGTTACATCAAAGGTGTAGGTTTGTTGCCAAGAACTATCAAATCCTTCTAGACCTAAACGCATGTAAGCAGCATAAGGTGTAATAACTCGACCTAATTCATAACGTGTATTATTTTTAATGGCCCAAACTTGCGTAGTATAATCCCAATCACTACACCCTTCAGATGCACATCCTAATGTGTAATACATGATTATTTTTCTATATGTCTTACGTGCGTCGCCCTTTGGAAATTGAGCTGTAGCTAAGTAATCCTCAGTTGCCCAAACCATATCCATACTATCATGGGCATTTACAATTTGTCGGTTTTCTTCAAGTGCAAACACTGAAGTTGTCATGAGCAACAAGCCTAATACCACGAAAAATTCATTACGATACATTTGCCAATACATAAAATGTCCTCATTTTCAAAATTTATTATTATTTTTGAGCTTTCTATTACGACTTTAAAATGATACTTCGGACAGTTTTAACTGAACAATCAGAATAAAAAATAGAGAACATACATTAGAAATTTGAGCCTTAAAAGGATGCTTAAGACTCACTTTGATTTCAGTAAACCTGAATTTAAAAGAAATGTCTAGATTGATAAAAACAAATAGATAAAACGGATGATTAGATCTTTAAAAAACTATTTTTTATTGGCAACAAATGTCTTATTGATAATTTTCCATTGCGGGTTAATTTTATACATGAACAAATAATCAATATAATGATTTTTTGGTGTATCAAAATCTAACTTAACCATGGCCATTTTATCGTCGACAACATCAACTGAAAGTATTTTAGCTTTCCAAGTATCTTTAGTCGCTTGTTTAAAAACTTTCACAAATTCATATAGAGGTACGCTACGAATGGTTTCTTTACCTGTTTTTTCATCTTTTTTAACCATTTTCAGATGACCAAATTGCAAATCCAATGCTTTCGCTTTAGTTAACAAACTAGAATAAAAAGAAGAATTTTTTATTAATTAGCAAATATGGAAGATAGAGTGTGCGAGAGTTCTACATTAGAGTGTCTTCTCATTACACTTAGATGCGGTCTCTATTCGAGCAAATTGAGCAACCAAAAAGAATTATGGACGGCATTAATCGATGATATTAAAAATCCAGTTTAATCGTTAATACAACAATTATTAAAAATGGCGCTGATATCACTCACAAATATAACCGAGGTGATACTGCGTTAAATAGTGCTGCTAAAAGAGAAAATTTTCAGGTTGAAGAAATACTAAAAAGAGTTAAATAGTGTGTTAAAAAGCCGCTATACAGCGGCTTTAAAGTGTAGTTTTCAATATGTTTATTTTTTTTGAATTAAAACGGTACATCATCATCGAAACCGTCATCCATCGGAAAGCCATCATTACTATTGTTAGAAGTATTATTATTTTGATTGGATGGTGGAAAAGAGTTTGATGGTTGTTGTTGATAACCACCACCTTGCTGTTGGTATCCGCCCTGTTGCTGATAGCCACCTTGTTGTTGACGCTGCTGCTGTGAAGGGTTGAATCCAGCGGCACCATCACCGCCACGCGAATCTAACATTTGCATTTCCGCACCGCGGATTTCTGTGGTGTAGCGATCTTGGCCTTGTTTGTCTTGCCATTTACGTGTTCGAAGGCTTCCTTCTATATAGACCTTAGAGCCTTTGCGTAAATATTCGCCCGCCACCTCTGCTAGACGACCAAAAAAGCTAACACGATGCCATTCGGTTCTTTCTTGCATGTCGCCTGTGTTTTTATCTTTCCAGGTTTCAGAGGTTGCAATACTTAAATTGGTTACTGCTTCGCCACTTGGCATGTAGCGTGTTTCAGGATCTTGGCCTAAATTGCCAACAAGAATTACTTTATTTACACCTCTAGAAGCCATAATTTACCCTACTTTCAATTGTCTAACACGTCATAGCTCTACACGATAAAAGCTAAATGATACAAACCCACGAGTATATCCTTTTTAGTGTATCAGTAGAAGACTGCAACGGCTCAGCAAGCTCAATCTTTTACGAGTTGAAAAACTCCTTTTTTTTACGTTGTAGTGTGTATGTTAATTTGTACTTATAAAT
>JBCCZV010000018.1:0-44277 GCA_039187085.1 Pseudomonadota bacterium | reverse complement strand
GTTTTTTTTAGATTGAAATTTTAAATTGTCGGTTAAGAGTCTTATAAAAATAATGATCGGGTTTTAAGAATTTTCGTAATGGTTTTTGACGAATTTTTAAGAAATGGTTATGAAAGTTCATTCCAATGACGCAAATAATGATATAAATGCTTTAATGCTTGTTTATGCAATTGGGAAATACGGCTTTTACTCATAGCCATGATAAGTGCAATTTCATCTTGGCTTAAGTGATGGTAATAGTAATAGCGTAAAATAGTAGCCTCATTGGTGCTGAGTCTTGATAATGCTTGATGTACTGATTCTTGCAATGCGGTTATTTGTTTAGATTCGTAAGCCTGTAATGTATGGGTATAATGCTCATCTATTGTTGGTATTGCTTGTTCGACGAGAAAGTCTTCAATCAAAAGCTGATTAACAAAATTAACCAATTGTTCAACAGGTTGGTCTGTTGGGGTTGGGTTTTCTGCTAAATCATTATTAGCAGCTAAGGATTGGCAACGATAAGGCTTTTGTGTTTTATCTAGCTCATCAACAATAGCACCCCTTATACGTAATCGTGCAAAATATTTAAAACTCTTAGATTTTTCATTCTTGGGGTCATACCTATCTATGGACTCAAGTAATCCTAATGTCGCGGTATGAAAAACATCCATAAATTCGATGGATGGATTCTTCATACTATGCAAAACATTCTGAGCAAGCTCAAAGCACCAATCGTAATAAAATTCAACTAACTTATGCTTAATATCTACGGCCTTTGTGTCAAGCCATTCTTGCCATAATAAAGATTCAAGCGCCTTGTGATCAAAGTCTTCAGGGTTCATCAATGAAAACTAGCCAATAATGATTGTGTCACCAAAGACCAACCATCAATTAGAACGAACAACAATATTTTTATTGGCAAAGCAATCGTCATCGGTGGCACCATAATCATGCCTAGCGACATCAAAATACTGGCAACTACCAAATCGATCAGCAAAAAAGGAATAAATAAAACAAAACCAATTTTGAAAGCTGTTCTCAATTCACTGAGCATAAACGCGGGTATAAGATGTACAGTTTTAATATCTTCAAGACGATTTGGCATCTCAACTTTTGCAGTATCCAATATCATGACTAAATCTTTTTCTCGGGTTTGACGAATCATAAAATCCCGTAAAGGCAATAAAGCGGCGTCAAAGCCCTGTTCCAAGGTTTTTTCCGATTGTAGAACCGGTTGAATAGCATTTTGATGGACTTTTTCAAAAACAGGTGTCATCGTAAAAATGGTTAAAAATAATGCTAATGAAAGTAAAATACTGGTAGGCGGCGTTTGCTGCATACCAAAAGCTAAACGTAGCATTGACATGACGATAACAATGCGGGTAAAAGCTGTAACAGCAATTAAAGTCGCTGGAATAAAAGATAGGGCAGATAAAAAAAGGAGAAGTTTGATAGGTGTGGCTAATTCGCCTAATTCGTCAAGTGTTCCTAAAGTTGATGTACTCAAAGGTGTATCATCGGTAGCTAAACCTAATGATATCGTGCTAAATACCAGCGCCAGAATAACCAAAGCTTTTAACAGAGCGCGACTAAGGCCGTTCATCATTCATATCCTTGTGAGGTTCCATGGGCATATCGTCGATGAGTGTGACCCCGTTTGCATGTTCGGCAATAATGTATTCTTTGTTTTTATAGCTAAAAGTTATGATAAGCGTTTTCGGTGACAGTCTTTTAGCAGAGATAAAGTGAGGTGATTCATGATCAAATTTCGCTTTAGCGAGTAAATCAAAGCTAAAAGGCTTGCCTTGGCGTTTTTTCTGAATCCAAATTAAAGCGAGGTATAAGACACCTACCAAACTGAACACAATTACTAGTGTTGAAGATAAAGAATCAATGGCATCTTCAGTTTTTAACTGGGCATCGGCCATAACTATTGGGCTAAACGCAATGACAAAACAGTACATGATAACTTTAAACAGCATAAATAAAACTCTATAAACTTAGAAAAATTTAATCGTGCTTTATAGCAGTAATTTTTACCGCAAACGTATTATCTACAGCTACTAATAAGCCTTTAGCTACCACTTTACCGTCAAGCTCCAATTCTAATGGTGTATCAACCGTTTCATTTAGCGCGAGAACTTCCCCAGCTTGTAATGAAAATAATTTATCTAACGTGATAGATGCTGAGCCTAATTTAGCGGTTAATTCAACTTCTACGTTTTTTACAAGCCCTAAATCTCTTTCTACAAGATTTTGTTGATCAACAGGATTGTTTTCAAGTTCAGATAACTCAATGGTTTTTGCATCGTTTTTTTTCATGATGATTCCTAAGCTTTTCCAGTTAACACAACAGCTTTATGGTTTTTCTGCTTACCAATATAACATTCAGCTATTGCGGTTTGTGATGATTTGACAATAAAGGGCGTTTCTAAGCTCACTTGAGTCGATAGACAATCGCCGACGGTAAGGTTTTGTAGTTCACCAACTGTTAGACGAAAACGTGGTAACTCTACGGTTAATGATGTGGATTGATTATCGCAGGCTGAAGATAAGCTCTCGATATTGACTGTAGTGCTTGGTTTTGCTTGTATTGAGAGGGCTTTTTCTAGCCATGTTAAAGGCAATAAACAATGCAATTGTGCTTGATGAGATAATGTAAAGCTAGCTATAGCTCGGCCAAACCACTTTGTAGCATGAAACTTTTTAGAAGCAATTTGAGTGGTATTGAGAGTTTGCTCAAAACAACTCGCCAAAACTGGCGTTAAAATGCGTTGACTCATGTCGTGATAATCAGAAGGAGATTTTAATGCTGGAATCAACTGAGCAAACCACTGACTTTGATCATCACAGAGACACCAAGCCAAATCCGCTTTGCTTTCAACGTTTATTGGGCCTAACCAAGAATATGTTTGCCATTTTGGATCGTTATTCCAATCGATGCTTGTTAGCGTAACACGAGTTTGATCCTTAACCCCAAGTTTTGCCTGTAGCGCTTCATTAAAACGCGATGCCAATTGTGTGGCAATAGGCGTTTTTTGTTCGTGCGATAAAAAATATAAGTTGCGGTATGAACCCATTTAACCTCTGCCTCCGGTATTTGAGTAGAGTTGCTCAACGAGTTCATTGGCAATACTCAATACCCGTGAACTGGCTTGATAACCACGCTGTATAATAATCATATCAGCAAATTCACGAGCCATATCAACGTTGGATAATTCGATAAAACTTCCTAGTACGTCCCCAAAGATATCTTCACCAGGTCGACCAAATTGTAACGTGGCGCTATTTTTTGCAGTAAATAAGTTGCCTTCGGCTTGTTCGAGATCTTTGCCACTACTGGAGTAAACCAAAGCCAGTTGTGCACCATCTTGCGTTTGACCATTGGAATATTCCAATCGAATGACACCTTCTGGTGTAAAAAAACTATTCAGAAGACCGCCCGCAGCGACGCCATCTTCCAGACTAACAGTGACATTAGATGTTCCAGAGTTGTTGGTAATTTCTCGAAAAACACCATCACCAAAAGAAAGCGTTAATACTTGTTCTTCTTCTGCAGTTCCATTAGCATCAGCAGGTATAGTGATTTGCTCTTCATTATCAAAACCACTAATGCTTCCATTAATAAAATCCATTGTACCAAAGGCTATGATTTGAGCGTTATCTCCTGTTGTAGAAACAGTATACTCCCAAGTCTGCAGAGTACTACTACCGGTATTTAAATCACGATAGGTGAACTCAAAAACCAACTCAATTTCTTCGCCCCTCGAGTTGATATAAAACGCATTTTGCGTTTGGTATGAATCTTCTTGTTCAGGAGCTAAGTTACCTGAAAAATTTAATTGTGTGGTCGGTTCAGGTGGATAAACGGCAAGCTCAGAGATATCCATATTGATTAACTCACCCGCTTCAGTAATGCCCATAACTTGGTAGCCCGTGGCTCGGTCTACTAAAATACCATCGCTATTAAACTCAAAAGCGCCGCCCCGAGTATAATATTGAGTATCGCCATCTTGTAAAATAAAATAACCTTGGCCATTAATAGCTAAATCAGTGGCGTTATTGGTTTGGTTAATGTCTCCTGATTCTAGGCGGAGCGAGTCTCCAGCAATTTGCGAACCAATACCTGAATTATCAGGACCAAGCACACTGCGATAAAAAACTTCGCTACCGCGATAGCCAGGTGTGTTCATATTGGCAATATTATTAGAAATGCTGTCAAGCCCTCGTGAAAATGTCAGCATACCTGAAAGACCGTTAAAAAATGCTTGTAACATCGCTTATTTCCTTTACTCTCTGTTTATTCGCCCGAATTGGCTTCCAAGTCTCGAATCACTGTAACGACTTGCGAAATCGGTATACCATCTAATGATGAACCGTTAGAAAGTGTGACCGTCAATGACGCGCCAGCTTGGGTATAATTGATTGCTGTAACAGTAGCAGCTGTTGTACTACCGGTCTCTGATTCGATATTTAAATTGACAGTTCGGCCTAATAAACCCGTAGCTTGTGATGTCGAGTTTAATTGTGTAAGGGCCTCTAAGCTTTCTGTGGAAAGTCGCGATTGTTCAAGTGAAGCAAATTGCGCCATTTGTGCTAAAAACTCGCGATTATCAACCGGCTCCAGCGGATCTTGAAAAGTTAATTGCGCTAAAAATAATTCAATAAAATCATCTTGGTTGATGGTGGATTGTGTTTGTTCGGCACTCCCTAACTGTGCACCTATAGCGTCAACTTGCATGATTAATACCTCGTGAAACGTTTTCCGTTGATCATCATTTCAGGTGTTTGTGACATGCCTGAAAATCCGTCTAATAATTGATGATAAAGCTGTGTTCTTTGAGCATCGGACAATCGATAGTCTCGATACCTCAATGTGACTTTGCCTTCTTTGTTTTCTGTCATGGCGATATATTGAGCTTGATATTGCGTATCTCCGGTATTGACTGGCGAAGGGGTTGTTGCTGGCTTAATGTTGGATACAGAAGGCGTTTGGTTAACAGAAACGAAAGACCGTAAATGTGTTGTTAACTCTGGTTTTATGGTATAGCCATTGTCTATTTTAAAATACGTTTTTTTGGGCGTTTGCAAAGCTTTATCTGCTGCATTATCTATGACTTTAGGTTCTATTTTTGAATCGTATGCCTGTTTGGCAAGGGGCGATGATATTCGGGTAGTTAATTGCGATAATGATCCATGAGCAACAGCAGAAAGTTCGACTCGTTGATGAGGTATGTTATCCGTTGTGGTTCTGATTAAAGATGTTGGCTGATGATCCTTTTCGATTATCTGGTGAGAAAAGTCATTTGACTGACTAATAGTGTCAGTCGGTTGTTCAGCCTTTGAATTCTTGATAGCTGAATCAAGCGATACATCCTCATCATTGACTATCGATTGCGTAGTTTCTATGGCTAGCGCAATGTTTTTTTCTCCCTGATTGTGTTGAGAAATCTTGCGATCAGATAACTCTTGCTGTAGTACAATTTCCCACTGCTCATTATCCGTCTTGTTCCGCAGGACATGGCTGTTTTGATACAATAAACTAAAACCTTTTTCATCAATAGGGTTCATAGACATTTGTCCTTCTTAACCAATTATCCGTAATCTCTACTTGTAGACGTTTTTCTTGTTGTAATGTCAACTCTTTTTGAAATTCAATCTCTTTGTTACTCAAACAATTTTCTTCGCGTTTTTTTTGATACAAGGCATCAAGAGCTATATCTCGTTGTTCTTTAGCGAGCTGTAATTCCGCCTGTGCAGTATCACAATGCTCTTGTTGTTGTTGCAAGTATTGGCTGGTTTGCTGAAAACTGGGTATATCTAGCCCCATCTTGCTTGATGTCATACTCACCAGAGCATCTTCGAGTTGTTCAATCTGTTTTTGAATAGTTTCTACCTTGGAACGATGCTGCTCATAATCGTTTTGTACTTTTTGTAAGTGTGTTTTGGCCGCATCAGTGGCCAACTGATTAATACGCAATAAACGTTGATACGTTGAAGCCTTCACATTGCTTGTCATGATGGCGTATCTCCTGAAACACTGACGAGATTTTGTAAAGCGTGTAGTGATTCTTGCGTGGTAAAGCATGTATTTTTAGTTTGTTGCAGAAACTGATTGATTAACGGGACTTGCGCTATCGTTTGATCCAACATGGAGTTTTTGCCTTTTTCATAGGCACCAACTTCGATTAAATCCTTGGCATTTTGATAATCACTCAAAGTTTTTATGAGTTCTCTCACTTGCTTCTGTTGAGGTAATGATGTCAATTGTTGGATTAAACGGCTTTTACTGGTTAAAACATCAATAGCTGGATAATGACCGGCGTTGGCCAATTCACGAGTGAGCATAATATGTCCATCTAAAACAGCTCGCATACTATCGGTAATGGGTTCGTTAAAGTCATCACCCTCCACCAGCACAGTATACAGTGCTGTAATGGAGCCAGCATCGGTAAAATTACCACAACGCTCGACAATTGCAGGCAATTGCGAGAAAACAGAAGGCGTATAACCACGTGTGGTGGGTGGCTCTCCAATTGCTAAGCCAATTTCACGCTGTGCCATAGCAAAACGTGTAATGGAATCCATCATTAGCAACACATCCTGTCCTTGATGGGCAAAATATTCAGCGATGGCTGTTGCTGTATAAGCAGCGTGTGTTCGAACTAAAGCGGGTTGATCGGCTGTTGCTACCACCAAAATACTCTTGGCTAATCCCTCTTCACCCAAAGCGTCTTGAATAAAGTCCAAAACTTCTCGACCACGTTCGCCAATTAAGGCAATGACGTTAACATCGGCATTGACATTTTTTGCGAGCATTCCCAATAACGTACTTTTTCCCACACCACTACCGGAAAACACGCCCATACGTTGTCCTTTCCCCAGTGTTAAGCAGCTATCAATCGCTTTGATACCAGTTTCAATAACTTCGGTAATGGGTGCCCTTTGCAAGGGATTAATAGGTTCTCGATAGAGTGGTGAAAAGGTATCTGCTTGAAGAGTGGGCCCTTGATCAAGCGGCGAGCAAAAAGCATCAATAACTCGTCCTAATAGGGCAGGACCAACAGGTACGCGCGCTAACTTACCGGTTGCGATAACTTCGCTTCCCACCGATATGCCCGAAACGCGGCCAAAAGGCATCAATAACAAACGGTCTTGCTTAAAACCCACCACCTCAGCGAGCACTGGTTTGCTCGCGTTACGCGGAAAAACATGACAAAACTCGCCGACTTGAGCATCAGGCCCAGAAGCTTCAATGACCAAACCTAAGTATTGCAAAACTTTACCGCTGCGTTTAACGGGCTCGAATTGCAGAATTTTGTCTAAATAGTTTTGCATAATGCCTATTTTTCCTCACGAGTGGTTAACAATAAGGTTTTAAAAGCATGCAATTGTTGGTCGATACGCGCATCTAAATGCCCCAACTGTGATTCAATGACACAGCCGCCTGGCAATAAAGTTTCGTCGGCTGTTAACTGGATGTGTGACCATTGATTTTCTTTTTGTAAATAATTCAAATCATCAGGATGACATCGAATTTGATAAAGCACAGTGTCCTGAACGCGTTTTAAATTGTTTTCAAGAACGGCTTTGGCCAAGGTTTTATCTTGATGATGTTGGCCTAAAATTTTTGTTAAACTGGTAACTAGAACTTCTAACAATAAGTCTTCCGATTCTTGTTTTGCCTGGATTAATGTGTTTTCTAATTGATTTATAAGTTGAGTGCATTGTTCTTGCGCATGAAGCAATTTTTTTTGTTGCTCACTGTGTTTATGACTGAATTGTTGTTTTTGCGTTTCTAAAGCTGCTTGGTTTTCCTGATGAGCTTGTGCAAGTCCCTCTTCATAACCTTTTTGTTGAGCTTCTTGTTGCCATTGCTGTAATTCATCTTGAAAGAGTTCTCGCAGCTGGGTTTTATCTAATGAAGGCGTCTCTTGTGAGGGAGTGATTCTTGAATCATGATGATGCGAGGTGGCTTTGCTATCTTGAGATGCATCTTGAGCCAATTCGCTGATGGGGTTTAGAATAACATGACGCTTATCCGTTTGGATTTGATTGGTAAAACGTGCTTTCATCTTTTGGCTCATCGTATTCTCAGTTTGCTGTAATGGATAGTTATTTATCGGGCTAAGGCTTTATCGGTTAGCGCTAATAGATGCTCGATCAATGTCAGGTTCGCTGGCGGTTGTTGCGTATCGATAACCATTGCCAGTTGAAATTTTTTAATCAAGGCTTCACGCCATGCCCATGGATACGCAGCAATAATCAGTATACGTAAGTCTTCTTCTAAGATTATTAATTGTTCTTCAGCTTGGTTGCTAGTTAGCTTTGACCAAGTTTGAAATTTTGAAGAAGGAGTAGGCTTCTGGTTTGGATTTTCTGGATTGTCATCATCAATTGACTGTTTAAGCGACTCATAAACAACATCGACATTCGCAATGTCGAGTGCCATCACTTCATCTAATAAAGGTTGCAAGCTAGCACGCGAGGATTCATCCAGTCGCTCTATAATCCAATCTCTGTCATTTGCATGCATGGCAGCTAATCGTAATGCCGCTAAACGAATTTTCTCTGACATACTCGGTTACCTTTTTGCTTGTTTTAACCACTCAGAAACTTCATTAAACGTTTTTTGGCGTTCGCTATCGTTCATTAAAGGTAAAGTCGATTGAACAGGTTTTTTCGAAGCACCCCATAAAAAAGTTAACACGAGTAAAATTAACAATCCTAAAACTATCATTAACAGTGTTTCTTTATTGATGGTTGATAACCAGGAAACTGATGAGACTAAAGTGGATTCGTGGTGTTTTGCTTTTGAATCTGTATTCTCTGATATACTTTCCACATTGATGGTGGCTACAGCTTGTGGTGACGCTGCTGTTGAGCTTGATGCTAAAGGAAATCCTGTGTTTATCATTGCCATGCGAGCTATTTCTAAGCGATCGCCACGTGTGGTATCCATACCTGCTGCTGCTGCAATAACAGATGATAGTGATGTCACTTGTTCATCACTGATATTCATCGGCAAAATAATACCCATAGATATTTTTTTGATATGGCCCGCTGAGAACTGAATTTCTTCGGTCATATTGCCGTGTAGATATTCAATCTCGGTGGTAGAAGAGTCGCTAGATTTTTTGGTGTTTTTACCCTGTGGCGCAGAGTCTTTAGCACGTCTTTCCATTTTACGAGCAACAATGGTCTCATCAGTATTTAGGACATGTTGATTGACTTGACGTTTTTGATTGTAATCAAAATCTACATTCACGCTGACATTGTATTGTTTAATATCGGTTAAGTTGTCAATTAAGTTGGATACTTTCGCCACTAAGTTGCGTTCAACCTGATGTTGTCTTTCTAATTGATTTTGATTGATGACTAAGTCGTTGCTGTCGACGGTTTGACTCAGTACCTCGCCTTTGTCATTGATGATAGTGACATCATTGACCTGCAAATCTTTCACTGAAGCAGCTGTTAAGGCTTGAATACCCGCGATTTGTTTTTGATTTAAAATAATATTACGTTCAGGTACTAAAGTGATAGAAGCTTTAGGTTTTTGCTGTCGCGAAATTAACAATTCTTGCTTAGGAATCGTGAGATGGACGCGAGCCGACTGGATAGATTCTAGGGCCATAATAGTACGGGCCAATTCACCTTGCATGGCTCGTTGGTAATTCACTTGCTGGGCAAATTCTGTCATACCATAATCAGCATTCGCGAACAGTTCTAATCCCACAGTATTTTTATTGAGAACACCATTAGAAACCATATCGAGACGTGTTTCGTTGATTAAGGTTTGTGGAATAAGCACTTGGCTACCATTATTGGCTAATTGGTAATTAATGCCTTTCGCTTTTAAATCTTCGATGACTGCAGAAGCTTCATCGGCATTGAGTTCTTGATAGAGTGTGGCGTATTGGGGTTGCCACATCCAATAGAAGGCGCCCGCTGTTGCTATCATGAGCAATGTGAGCGCAATGAGCAATGACACCTTGGACGAAGATGACAAATTATTCCAAAAAGATTGAGACATAATCCTGTGCCTTTATTGTAAGACGTAATTGTGTAACGGGTATTCAGTAAAAAAGAAGCTGTATTAGAGCTGCATACGCATCACTTCTTGATAAGCTTCCATAACGCGATTACGCACTTCAACGGCTAATTGCATGTGCAATTGTGTTTGCTGCATTTGAATCATGGCATCGTGCAAAGAGACGTTTTCACCAAGCGCCATTTGTTGTACAACGGCCCCACTGGCCTGCACCGATTGGTTTAATTGTTCTGCTTGCGTACTCACAAAATCCATAAAGCTGGTAGGGGATGTGTTATGGCTTGGTGCAGTTGTCGTATTGATGTTTTCTATGGGGGTCATAGCTGAAACACTGGCGATGGCTTCAATCATTAGCGGCGTCCTCCAATTTCTAGCGCTTTAACTGCCATACTTTGTATGGCATTCATAACTTTGACATTAGCTTCATACGCACGAGTTGCTGAAGAAAGGTTGGTCATTTCTTCAGCTAGGTTGATGTTGGGATAGCGCAAGTAGCCGGCCTCGTCGGCAGCAGGGTGACTGGGTTGATGGACTAAACGCGGTGTATCATTTCTTTCTATCACATTGATATTCGGGAGTTCTGTGGTCTGGCTCGCTTGCATCGCTTGCAAGAAAGGCGTTTCGGCCACCACACTGATGCCTTGATAGGCATTTTGCCCATTAATTTGCAGGGTGTTGGCATTGGCGATATTGAGCGAAGCTGCTTTGGCACGTGATTTTTCTAAATCCATGCCAAAACGACTGATAGCAAAAAGTTCGTTAATTTCCATACCGATTAAAACCTATGTTTCATTGATTGCATTTGTTAACTTGGCGAGAGCAGAAAATTAACTCGTACGCCCAGTGATAGCTAATTGCATCAAACCAAAATGTTTATTTAAACTTTCAACCAAAGCTTGGTATTGCAAAGTGTTGGCTGTTGAGGCTGCAATTTCTTCGTCTAACTCCACCGCTTTTTCACCAAAAATATCGCTATTGATGACTTGCGCTTGTGGTTGATGATTTCGCATCGATGCTAAATTTTGCATGATGACATCCTCTGAAACGCTATTTTTAAGAGCATCTACTTGTGCAGAAAAATCTAAAGTCATAGCTTGATAACCCTTTACATTCGCGTTAGCAATGTTCTGGGCCGTTATGGCTTGCTGTGCCATCAAACGATTCAAACCCCAGCTGGCAAGTTGTGAAGTGACATCATCAATTATCATGTTAAAGTTCCTTATTGAATTATTAAGTCTGCGTGCAAAGCACCGGCTTGTTTAATCGATTGTAAGATAGCAATCACATCTCGTGTACTGACTTTCATGCGTCGAAGTGCATCAACCAGTTCTGTTACTGAGGTTCCACTGGCAACGGACACAGCTTGAGCATTTTGTTCCGTCACTTTGATTTCTGAATCAGGAAGTACACGTGTTTCGATAGCGTCAGAAAAATTACTGCCAATAAATTGTGGTTGCGAAACATTAAAATCGGTACGAATTTCAACTTTCAATTCACCGTGGGAAACCGTGACCGCACCTAAAGTGACATTGCCACCTGCTACCAAGGTGCCTGTTCTTTCATTGACAATCACCCGAGCAGCAACATCGGGAGCGACACGTAACTTCTCCAGGCTTGAAAACAATCGAAATAAACCTCGACGATTCAAGTGCTGTGTATCAATTTCAATCTTACCGGCGTGAACAGGCGATAACTCTAAATGAGGGAACTGGGTTTCTATCGCGGCAACAATCCGTTCTGCCGTAGTAAAGTCGGGTTCGTTTAAAATTAAATGAACCCGACCTTGGTCATTCACAATTCGATCATTGGTGCTGCGTTCAATCGTTGCGCCATTAGGTACGATACCGACGGTGGGGTGATTTTTTTGCACAAGATTACCAAACATATCATATTTAAAACCGCCAACGGAGAGCGGGCCTTGTGCTAAAGCAAAGATGGCATCATTGGCTGCTTTTAATGGCACCATTAACAAGGTACCGCCGACTAAACTTTTAGCGTCGCCTAAGGATGAAACCTGCACATCAATTTGGTCGCCTTTTTCAGAAAAAGGTGGCAGGGTGGCTGTAACAATCACTGCTGCTACATTACGGCTACCAATATCACGATCACTGACCAACACATCAAAGGTTTGTAGGGCGTTTGATAATGATTGTATGGTAGAACGATTACGTGATGAATCACCTGTGCCTGCTAAACCCACTACTAAGCCATAACCCACTAAAGAGTTGGTTCTGACACCCTCAAATCGTGCTAAGTCTTTTAGGCGTACATTAGCTTGGGCAGTATTCCCTAAACTCAGCAAAGCTAAGAAGAACACTAGAAAGAAATGATTAAAATATTTTTGCATTAGAGAAGCCCCAACCAATTTAATATTTTATAAAAAACATTATGATCTTGTTGATCGCCAACTGTGCCTTCACCCAAAAATTGAATATTGGCATCCGTTAGGCTGGATGATAAAGCACGATTTTGTCGATCGATATCTTCGGGACGCAACACGCCAGAAACCAAAATTTGCTGGGTTTCTCCGTTGATCACAATTTTTTGTTCACCATCAACAATTAAATTGCCGTAAGGATTAATTCCTTTAACGGTTAAAGCGAGCTGAGCCGAGACAAAACCTTGGCGAGACGTGGATGCATCAGAGCCACTCGCTGCACCTACACCTGCCGATACGGCAATATCAGAAGTAGTATCAACACCTCTTGCTGCTACATCAAAATTTTTATCACCATCGGTGCCTGCGCGCGATTCTGCTTGCGCTTTTTCTACAATCACTAGAGTGACTGTGTCACCCACACGCGAAGCTTTTTTATCCGCTGTGATAGCACGATAACGATCGGCATCAAAAAGATTCTCAGGCAAGGATGCCTGACTCGTAAGGAGTAAACTCAATGCTAAACACACAGGCTGTAAATGTTTTGAGCGTAAACGCTTTTTATTCGACAATTTTTAATTCTCCTGAGGGTTGCACAATCGCGAGTAAGCTAGCGGTGCCTTTATAGGGCATGACCTCAATGGTGTCGCCAGTCATGCCTTGTTCTAAGGCAATGCCTTGAGTCGAAATGCTTATTGGGCCGTCATGCCATAATAATTTGACGCGGTCATGAACAGCGATGACGCGTTTTTGTGTTAAATCTTTTTGATATACCAAGCTCCCAGCAGCCTTTGTGGATTGCAAACGAAAGGGCAAGTGTGATGATTGTGGCAGCTCGGTTAGTGGTAAATGCATCCTGTCCAACATTTGCAGTCGCTGGGTAGTAAAGTCTTTTTGCTGTAATGCTTCACCAGCTTGCAAGTGTCTTGTAGATACTAGGGCTTCAATAAACACTTGTGTATCAAACCAAAAATGCTGTTTTCGCACACGGCCTTTATCGTCATGATAACGGCCGGTAACTTTCATACGTCGTCGTGGTTGTTGATAGTCAATAGCCACAAAACTTTCTATCGTTCGATTCTCCGTTGATGAAGTCGGAGACACGAGAGTGAGTTGATAGTCAGTATAATCATGAGTTTTTAACCAGGTCGCCAGCTTAGCTTCCGCGCGCTCAGCATTTTCATTCGCATCAGTCACATTAACGACTGTGTTGACCAATGTTAGCCAAAATAAACTCACCAAGATTTGCGTATGATGTAACATAGAATTCACTATTATCGGCGTAAATTGTTGATGGTTTCTAACACTTGATCCGATACTTGAATCACACGTGCATTCAATTGATACCCTCGTTGTGCCATCACTAAATTGACCATTTCTTCAATCATGGAAACGTTGGAAACTTCTGTGTAACCTTGCAAAATATTGCCCATACCATTTTCACCTGGGATATCTGTGATGGCTTGACCTGAAGCTTCTGTCGCTTGATAAAGATTGGTGCCAAGAGCTTGTAGTTGTTCTTGATTCACGAATTTGGACAGTTCAATTTGGCCTAATTGAATCGTTTCATTGGAGTTGGCTAGCACGCCGCTGACATTGCCATCGCTGCCAATTTGAATTTGCTCTACATCGGGTGCTATTTGAATATTCGAGGCTAAGCGATGGCCGTCAATGGTGCTTAGATAACCTTCTGTATCAACATTTAAGCGTCCTGCTCGCGTGTAAACGGTTTGACCATTTGGCATTAAGACTTCTAAAAAACCATTACCACTGATCGCAATATCCAAAGGATGCTCGGTAAGTTTCAGTTCTCCTGTGGTAAATACTTTGGAAGTGCTGCCTGCAGTGGCTCCTGCACCAATCATACGGTTAGATGTCGTATTGTTATTATCTATCTCGGCTGACATGGCATCACGATAAACCAAGTCCACAAAGCTGACGCGATTCTTTTTAAAAGCTGTAGTATTAGAGTTCGCAATGTTATTAGAAATCACATCAATCAACATTTGTTGTGAATTTAAGCCACTTTCTGCGATGTATAAAGCATTTATCATGAGTTTCCCTTAGTCTTTAAATGTTGCAAATTCTTCAAAGTGTATCGTTGCTAAAATATTTTTTATTTACCCAGTTCGTTAACGCCGGCATTCATGATTTGTCCATAAGCCTGTAGAGCTTTTTGTGTACTTTCTATGTGTCTTTGTAATTGAATTAACTGAATCATGGACTCACTGGAATTGACATTGCTCGATTCCACGTGACCTTGTTGCAGGTTAGGAGAATCAACGGGTGTAAAATCTTGAGGGTGATATGCATAAACGCCAGTACCAAGGTGACGCAATGCTTGTGGATCGGCGACAGCAACCAGAGCTAAGTGATCAATGAGCTGCCCATCTTCGTAAATGGCGCCTGAAGATTCAATACGGACATCGCTGCCCTTAAGTTGGATATTTCCGGATTGACCTACGACGGGATACCCATTAGCGCCAACTAGTAAGCCTTCCGCATTCAATTGTAAACTTCCAGCTCTAGTCAAATAGATCTGGCTGCCAGCTTGAAGCTGTAAAAAGCCTTGACCTTGAATACCGACATCTAATGCACGTCCAGTTTTAACCAAATTACCTGGCGCATTTTTGACAAGTGTTGGCAGTGTTAAACTTTGAGCACGTGAATGGGCTGGATCGGTGACCAAATCGTTAAATGGCGTTGCGATAGGTTGCAAAGCGCGATAACCGGGTGTGTTGACATTGGCAATGTTTTGGCTAATAACATCGAGTTGATGCATATCACGCATCATAGCATCTTTAACTTGTTGAATAGGATCAGCCATGTTGACCTCCTAATGCAGGTTGCTGACGAGTAAGACCTTGTACAACACCAAAAGAACGAATTTTAGCGGTGGTGGGTATTTCATTAAGAGAAATAACCGATAAATGTGGCACAATGCGTTCCGAGAGGTGTTTTACTTTACGACGAATATTCGGTGAGCAAATTAATACTGGTAGATGACTTTTCGCCATCATTTGCTCACAATTTTTGGCTAAATCTGTTAAGAAGCGATCGGTTAGACCAGGCTCTAAGAGGAGTTCTCCACCTTGTTCCGCAGGTTGAATGCCTTGCAGAATACTTCTTTCTAATCCGGGCTCTAAAGTGAGTACCTGCAACTCTTTATTTTTGCCTGCAAGCGTTTGAAAGATAGCTGAGCCTAATTTTTCTCGTACCCGTTCGACTAATAAATCATGAGGTAACTGCGCTTTACCGGCGTCGAGTAATGTTTCTAAAATAGCTTCAATATTTCGTATAGATACTTTCTCACGCAGCAACAGTTGTAAAACTTTTTGAATGTCGGAATAGGACATCACGCCGGGGATAAGCTCATCAATGAGGTTGGCATTGCTTGATTTCACTCTATCCAAAATACGTTCAGCTTCTGCGCGCGTTAACAGCTCGGCAGAATGCCGTTTGATGAGCTCTGAAAAATGAGTTAATAATACGGTATCGGGATCGACTAACGTATAACCTGCATGACGGGCTTGATCTTTCAGTTGACGATCGATCCAGGTGGCAGGTAAGTCATAGGTTGGTTCGTTAGTCTCAATCCCTTCGAGTTTTGGACGTTGCCCGCCAGGATTAATAGCAAGCAGTTTATCTGGAATGATATCGCCGGAAGCGATATTCACGCCATGAATATGCACACTGTATTGATGTGCAGAAAGTTTATTATCGTCTTTCACTTTTACTTCTGGCATCACAAAACCAAATTCCATCGCATATTGTTTGCGGAAACTTTTTAGTCGGGTTAACAAGCCGTCACCATGGCTTTGTAAATGTTGGGAAAGTTGTGCTCCCACCTTAATTTCTATGGGATCAATTTTCATTAGATTATATAAATCGGTATCTTCTTCACTCTCTTTTACTACACTGGCTTCTTCTTCCTCGGCTTGAGTTTGTTCTTGACGTCGATTTTTAGCCGCAAAATACGCCATGACAGCAAACAGCAGAAACAGGACAAAAACCGGTAAAAACGGAATACCTGGTAATAACATAGTGCCGCCTAAGGCAACAGCAACAATCACTAACGTTTTTGGGTTAGAGGTAATTTGACGTGATAATTCATCGCCTAATTGGGCATCGGTTGCGGCACGTGTGATGATTATCCCCGTGGCGGTGGCTATCACCAATGAAGGAATCTGAGTAACAATACCATCACCGACAGTAAGTAGTGTGTAGGTATGCAAAGCATCGCCCCAAGTCATGCCAAGTTGAGCGATGCCTATAGATAAACCACCAATAATATCGATGAGAATAATGATAATCCCTGCGATAGCATCGCCTTTCACAAATTTAGAGGCTCCATCCATTGCACCATAAAAATTGGCTTCTTTTTCAATATTAGCGCGTCTTTCTTTGGCTTCATGTTCATCGATTAATCCCATGTTCATATCGGCATCGATGCTCATTTGTTTACCAGGCATACTGTCGAGAGTGAAGCGGGCTGCGACTTCGGCAACACGTTGCGCGCCATTGGTAACAACCACATACTGCACAACAATTAAGATGAGAAAGACGACGAGTCCAATCACATAGTTACCACCCACCACATAAGAGCCTATCGCACCAATCACTTCGCCAGCATCGGCATCGTTTAAGATTAAACGCGTCGCGGAAATATTCAGCGCCAAACGAAATAAAGTAGCAATTAACAATAACGATGGAAACGTGGAAAAACTTAATGGTTTATCCGTATAAAAAGTCAATAAAAGAATAAGTAAAGCAAAACTAAAATTGGTGACTAACAAAAAATCCAATAAGCCAGCAGGGATCGGCATAAACAATATGACTAAAATACCGACCATGGCGACAACCAGCATTAAATCATGCTTACCATTTTTAATTCCTAACCATAACTGCTTCATAAAAACTTTCCTGTGGCATTATCCGTGGAGTTTGCAGTAAACACCCAACGAAATATAGGGGCACATTCTCCGTAGGTTTCATTGGGAATAGGTTGCTCTAGGTTCCCTAATCGATAAAGACGGCGAGCCAGCTTAGGATTGCGGACAACGGGCTTGCGGTATTTAAAGGCTAATTTTTTGATTTTCCATGCGAGTGGCCCACGGCCCATGGCAACAATAGTAGGAGCAATCATTTTTTTGGGGTCGTATTTTAAAGCGACAGCAAAATGCGTAGGGTTAGTAATAATGACATCCGAATCTTTCACTTGACCTAAACTAGTCGCTTTTTTTAAGAGTTCGCGTTGAATTTCTTTTTGTTTGGATTTAACTTCCGGGTGACCTTCGCGGCGTTTGTATTCGTCTTTAACTTCGCGACGACTCATGCGCATTTTTTTTGCGAATTCCCAACGTGTAAATAATAAATCAACCAAAGCAATGGGTAATAAAATACCTAAAATAGTAAAAGCAACAACCGCAAAAAGGCTTAACAAATGTGAAAAAGTCAACCATGGATTCTTTTGATATAAAGTGATAGTTTCATTGGTGAGCCAGTTTACCCCCCAATAAATGAGTACTCCAAAGCAAAGCAACTTAAAAAGACTTTTAAACAATTCATAGAGAGTTTTGAGAGAAAAGATTTTTTTAAAGCCTTGTACAGGATGTAAACGTTTAAAATCAGGTTTTAATGGAAAGGTTGAGAACACCGGTTTTGTTTGTAAAATTGTGGCTAAAACTGCGGTTACTACAAGTGCCAAAAACAAAGGTGAAAAGCTAGCAAAGCTATTGACTAGCATATTAGCTAACCAGTTTTCTACGATGGTTTGATCAAAAGAGAGTTGTCCCGCACTTAAAAATATGCGCCGTAATTCATGCACCAGTGATTCGCCCATGCTGGCACTCAATGCTAAAAAACAGGCTGTAAAAACTAACAAGCTTAAGAAACTATTGACTTCCATGCTTTTGGCTACCTGGCCTTTTTTGTGAGCTTCTTTGAGCTTAAAAGGCGTGGCTTTTTCTGACTTATCTTGATCTTGAGTCTCGGCCATTAGCGACTCCCTAAAATCTGTTGCCAATAAACGGATAATGCATTATGCATGTCTGACATCACTGGATTTGCGTATCGGATGGAAATACTCAACAAAAATAAGCCAATCATTATTTTTAAAGGCAAGGTGACAAAATAGACATTCATTTGTGGCATAGTTCGCGATGCAAAAGCAATCAATGTATCGATCATTAATAAACCGGCGATAACCGGTAAAAAAATCAAAATACCAAATACAAATTGTGTGGTCATAGCGCTTGATAAAGTCGAAATAGAAACAGCAAAATTAGCTGTGCCTATGGGAATAAGAGTCAACGATTGATTGATAGTGACTAATAGTGTGTGATGCATGTCTGTTAGAAAAAACATCACGAGAGCGACGCTGGTCATTAGGGAACCGATTAGGGCTTCGGTTTGTCGTGTGGCAGGATCAATAACGCCAGCAGCACCAAAACCTACCTGCATATCTACAATACGCCCAGCAAAACTCAAGCTGGCGAAGATACATTGTACACCAAACAGTAATAGCAAACCCAAAACAAACTCCAAAAGCAATGCACTAACAAACATCACAAGTTCGGGTATCAATACATTGGCGGGTGGATTGATCAGAGTAAAAAAAAGGCTAAAAAATAGTAATAAGTAGATACGAATACTAGCTGGGATACGGGCAAAAGGGCTGAGATTACTGGACACAAAAAAAGGAGCAAGTCTTGCCATAACAAGTGCTCCATAATGCGTGTAAGCCAGTAAGTTTTCCATTGCTAATGCTCTAAGCCGTTTTAAAAGTTGGGAATATTCATAAATAACTGTTTAGTGTATTCCACTAAAGTACTTAACATCCAAGGTCCAAAAATCGCCAAAGCACCCACTGAAGCGACGATTTTTGGTACGAAGGTTAATGTCATTTCTTGTATCTGAGTGACAACTTGAAAAATGCTGATGAGTAAGCCAATCACTAGCGTTGTACCTAATAACGGGGATGCGATTATTAGCGCAGTTTTTAACATATCGCCCATCACAAAAAGTGCAAAATCATTTTCCATACTACGCCCCATTTAACTAGACATGATTAGTGAAGTTGTTGAGATGATAGCAAGCTTTTGTTGTTTAATAATTCGATAAACATTTTAGCTTCGCTGCCCAGGTCACTGCTTAAAATTTCTTGCATCAGTTGCTGCGCGTCTTGAGTTTTACCTGCTTTTTCTAGGAGTAAAGCTTTGGCATAACGCGCTGAATAGCCATCAGGGTTCAGGCCAAGACCTCGTCGAATCGATTTTTCGGCATCCTCGGTTTGGCCTTGTAACACTTGAATAATCGCCATGCCGCCATGGCTTTCACCAAAGTTACGATCTAAATCTAACGCGGCCTGGAATGCTTGATAGGCTTTCTCGATTTTATCGTTTAATAAACAGGTCCAGCCGAGAGCGTGCCATGTACCAATATGATCGACCATGAACTGAGTAGCTTTATCTAAGCTTTTTTCTGCTTCAGCTAAATTAAGTGTTAGCATGTCACTTTGGCCTTTATAAGACCAAGCTCTCCCAGATTGCGGGTGTGCTGTTACCGCTTGAGAGGTTGTTGATAAAATCTTATCGATATCTTTCTGTGCAAGCGCGTATTGACTTAATGCCAATAAGGCTTCATGTTGGTTAGGATCAATGGCTAGCGCTTTTTCGGCGAGTTCTACTACAGAAGCAGGCATATCTTCAGTGCTATCTAAAAGAATCAAAGCTTGCATACCCAAAGCTTCAGCATCATCAGGTGTTTGCGATAATAATTGATCGAGATAGTGAATCGCCGTCGTGTATTCGTGCAAAAAGTGACTGTTACGGGCTGCAAGTTTTAAAACAGAAGGTGTTGCGGTATCTCCAGTTAAAAAAGGTGCTAAAGTTTTTTGCGAGCTTAAAAAGTCTCTAAGATAAAAAAGTGAGTAAGCTAAATTAAAAGCAATGCCAAATTCTTGTGAATGCTTTGAATGTAGTGTCTGCAAGAGTTCGACTGCGCCAGCAAAGTCCCCATGTGACATATGTAAACTGGCTCCTTGAAACAATAAACCATCATCTTGTGCAAAAACGACCGTATGTTTCTGAAAGATGGCGTAGGCTTTTTCAGGCAATTTTGCTTCTAAATAGAGTTTAAACAAATCCTTAATAAGATGCGCATTACTGGGATCTTGCTTTAAAAAGCTTTCAAATCTTTCTACTTTCTTTAGTGTTTCTGCTGACATAGGATTCTCGCTTTTTTAGCCGTTGATGTTATTTAACACTGAATGGGTAGGCTAGTGTTTCGTGATATCTTGATAAGCCCCTTTAGGCAATTCACGAGAATCCTCTTGCTTTTGGATAGCCTCGCCTTGATTGGCATTTTGTAAAGCATCAGATAATTCTTTGCCTTTATTAAAATAAAAATTATCTGATGCGGTATTAGCAAATAACTCTTTCAACAGGTTTTTGGCCGCATCGACTTGACCATCACGCGCAAACACTAAAGCTTTGTGATAGAGGATTGGTGGAAAATTAGGTGTTTCACGCAATATTTCATCCCAAAGGGTTAGGGCTTCTTCTTTGCGGTTTTGATCAAGAATAGTGAGTCCCAATTGAAATTTCTCAACGAAGGCATTGGGGTTTTCTTTGATGAATTGCGCGAAGTGCTGTTCAGCGAGAGAAAACAATTGTAAACGTGCATAACAACGAGCAATGGCGCTATGGGCAGAAACTGGACAATCTTCACGCGCAATCAAAGCTTTTAATTTAATGAAGGCGTTAGATAAATCTTCTTTGCTTAACTCGAATTGTGCTAATGCGAATAATTCGCTGCTCGTTAAATGTTCGAAAAGACCCATAATCCTATCATTCTCCGTGACTGTTATTTTTTAAGCGCGGTTAAAATAGGATGCAGTCAAGTTGACGTCGTATCCCTGTCTAACTTTGCTCAGAATGTATACCCACTAGGCTTTAAAATATATAAGCCTAAAAAATACACCGAATTATTTATCAAAAACTGGTGGATATTTGCCCAGCTGCTAATACAAGCAGCTTAAGAAGTTTTGGTGACACGAAATTACCATAAGGCCAACGAGATTAAATAAGTAAAATTACCTTTATGCTCAATCTAGACAAGTAAAAGGCAAAAATGTGATGTATATCACAAAAATAGATTGAACAAATTTGAAAAAATATCGACCCTCGAACTATCGCTTGCTTTAAAAATGTCTGTTTAAAAAGTTTTGACATTCAAAATAGCTATTCATCAATCGTTTTTAAAATGCGTTGTTAAACGTTTCGGAAAGTTAATCCCATAAATTTCTACACTTTGTGTAAATTTCATAAAAAAAGAAAAATTTTTTTTTATGAATTAATAAAAAAGTTATACGAATAAGTCTGTTTTTTACAATCCTGTAAAACAAAAAAAAATTTCTTTGATACACTCCTCACTACTTCTAATAAATTCTTTCAAGACATTCTTAATATCTTTGGGTACTACAGGGTTAAATTTACGGAAAACTACAATGACAAAAAAATCAATTTTTCTATGTCTAATCTTTAGCTTTATGGTCATGTCAGCTGATGGCCATCCTTTAAGGCTACATTGGACATTTGATAGTCAAAATACACTTGACAGTTCTGAAAATAATCAAGCTGTCGATCGTCAAAATCTCACTTATGAACTGTTAAGTGAGGAAAATTATGTGGTCAGTCTTGCAGACACTTTAATTCTTAATGAACCTAAAAATATGAGCTTAGTTGAATCCTTCAGCGTGGCTTTTTGGTTAAAAACATCCGGAACTCAAAATGGTTTATTGACTATTGATACCACCACTGGTGCGCAATTAATACTGCATAAACAAGCACATGATTTTGTTGTTGAGTTTATCTTATCGGATTCAACATTATCGGCTTCAGTACCTGTGCCTTCCGAAGAGTGGATGCATATTGCTATCGTCCACCATCAAAATCTGAGTTGTAATAACATTAGCTTGTTTGTTAATGGTGAAAGTACATCTAATGAATCACCTCGTGCTTGTATGAATGATGATTTTGCAATGAGTCAGCTGCAATTTCAAACGACTTCAGAGCTGACTCAACTTGATGAAGTGCGTTTTTATCAATTAGCTCTTACCGATGATGAAATTAGTTGTTTAGCAAAGCGTGAATCTTTGTGTGTTGTCGCATCATTAAAAGGTGTCCAAGGTAGCAGTGGCGAAGAAGCATTAGATGCTATGGATATCAGTGAATTAAAAGGAAAAACAGGCGAATCAGTCGCTGGTGCCGATGGGCATTTACCTTTAGAAGCTGTTGTAAGCAACAACACATTAAGAATAGGCGAATTTAATGTAGGACCTATAACGGCTGTACCCAGTGAAGTTGACCCTAAGATGGGCAAAAATGGGACGAGTATTGTGTCCACTGTAAGCAATGGCAATACCATGACCCTCTCTCTCAATGATGATAATAGAGACATAAATTTATCAGGAGTAAATGGTGTTGCAGAAGATGTTGAATATACATTGAATGGCACTGTCATCACTGATGAAGACCTACGCCAAATTCTTGCACGTGGAATTAATGCCAAAATTATTACAACAACAGAAAACGGTGATGAAAACAATTTTGAAGAAATAAAAGTGACTTTAAATAACTTTGGTGAAACCAAAGATGGTGAAACCATCACGATTCATGTGAAAGGGGCTACGCCTGAACGTTACATTCAAACTTTGACAGGTATAACGTATGGCGCTAATGGCAATGAAAACTATATCACTCGTGCCACCTTAGGTGATGCTCCCGAAGGGCAAAGTTACTTACATTATATTCCTATTATGGTGGGAGGGGTGATGGTTGTGTTACCACCAAGAGCTGATGCAGATAACTTACTGCTAGAATTTTCAAATGGTGACATTGTCGATTTAGGTGATATTAAAGGACGAGATGCTGAACCAGCAACAGATTTTGACAGTCTTTGGTCATTTTCGAATTCCACCAGTACAGTGACGAATGGTACACAGGTAACCAAAGGAGCGAACTGCGAAATTTATTGGAATGAGATAGCTCCACAAAATAATGATGCTGTTGATGTAACCTATGATGAAGCTTCAAGCACGATAAGAATTTCTCCAGAAGAATATGATGTTCCAACAACTTATTATAGGTGTAATTATTGTTTACGACCAACAAATGGTAGTAATTCTTGTACATTGCAAAAAGGGGATACAACTTACACTACTTTAGAATCATGTCAGCAGACCAGCCTTTTATGTAATGTAAATTATCCGGAGCCTGAATTTATTGGTGTTTGCCAAAATGAATCAGGCACCAGAAAAGTTAAATACGAAACTAGTATTGCACAATTTTGTAGCCAATAGCTCATCGAAAAATGGATAAATAGGAATAGCAAATGAAAATACGTCAAAAATTAAGTGTCCTCTTTATGACTATAATCGGTGTGTCTGGGACGATGTTTGCCTCAAGTGTTGTAGAGGCTATTACACAAACCGGCCATCTTGAAGGGCATTGGAATTTTGATCTTGGTCATCAAAACCAAGGAGGTCTAGATATTTCTGGTGCTGAAAATCATGGTCGCTTCAATAGTTTGGATATTTTAGAAGGTGGTTTTTATAACACAGGAAAAGATGGGAAAGGCTTAGCTTTGAGAATTCCTCATTTATTGGCAGGGAGTACGCTGCTTGCTTTTCAACCTATGAGCGTTGAAAAAGGTGTGCCTAACAATGAATCTTTTACAATATCTTTTTGGTTTCGCATGATTACAGATAAAGCAATGTTTGCGGAAGATATCCCAGATGCTGATGCTAATAGTCTTAATATCATAAAGATTTTTTGCAACGGAACATCGATTAATACTAGTGCTGAATTGTTATTTTCTGATGTCGTTTGTGACAACAATGAAAATATTATGATGTCTGCTGGTGAAAATGATGAAATTAAAGTGGCTTTAAACTCCAAAGGTGCAATTGTATCTAATATTAATATGACGGTTGATGGCGAACTGGTGAGTATCAATTTAGCTGCGCCTGTTTATTCATTAGAATCTCAAGTGTTAGAAAACACCAGTGAATATGCTACATGGCATCATTATGCTCTAAGTTATAAAGTAAAAGGTTTGTTGGATCGTGAAAAAACGGTAGTGTCTGCTGCTGTGTTTATTGATGGGGAAATGAAGGGCAGCTCTCGTACTTTATTCGAAGGTAATGGTGACCAGTCGGACACTAAAACGCGTTTTGGATTAAATCAGAGTTCTCTTGGGTTCCAACAAGGTTTTTTTGGATTATTGGACGATATCCAACTGTATGATCGTGAGCTAAGCAGTTATGAAATCACTTGCTTAAGTCAAGGTGGTAGTCATTGTGTGAAAGATTTAGGAAGTGCGACTTTTTCTGGCTTACAAGGCCCGCAAGGTGTCAGTGTGATGCGCTCATATTATGCAGAGAGTATTGAAGACACCAAGAATAACAATAACTGTCTTGATTTGGATGGTAATGTTTTAGATGGATGTGCTGTTGGTGATTGGGTTGTAGAGATATACGATCCCAAAACCAATAATCGCTTTAAGAAAAGCTTGGGTTCTATTAAAGGAAAAAAAGGAGAAGCTGGAGGAAAAGGAAGATTTGTGCAAGATGCTATTATCGATGATCGAGGTCACCTAACTATCAATACGGTATTTTCGAAAGGAGCCTGTATGGGGTATCTCCCAACCGGAGAATGTGAAATACGCTGTGATGCCGAGACTTGTTCAGCAGAAAATTATGAATATGACTTGGGTCGTGTTAAGGGTGAAGATATCGATGTGCCATCAGTACCCGGACAAGCCGTTACTGATTTGACGATTGTAAAAAATACCAATAATCAAACCTTTTTAGAAACGCGATGGCAAGATAATACGACTCAACAAGTTGCTATTACTTTGCCACAAGATGCCGTCGCACAGGAATGTACTCAAACAACCGGTTTTGATGGTGTTGATGTGCGTAATGTACGTTGGATAAAAGCGGAAAATGATGAAGGTGGAGAGCTGGTGTTTGATGTTTATACCATGGTGGGCTTTAAAGCAGATGGCACTAAAGATTATCAAATAGAAACGTTAAGAAAAACCTTTGGCAAAGGTGATGATGGAGATCCAAGCACTCCTATTTTAGTGGCTGATAATCTACCAGAGAGTCTGGCGTGCCCATCGACGGCTAGCCTTAATGGTCGCGATGGTATTCATGTCGATAACATTACCTTTGAAAATGGAATTTTAACGGTAGATAAAAGAAACGCGGATAATAAGAGTTTCACAATTGTTCCTACTGATAAGCTGACTGATTATGCTGGGGCAAATACTCAAGATGCGGATAAAACGCAAGTTAAACTCGTACCTTATGTGGGTAGTAGTGCCCCAAGTGCTCCAGCAGGTTATTCCTGCTTAACCTTGCAAGGCCATACTTTCTTTAACAGTAACAAAAGACGTTATCTTCTAGTTTGTGAAAAATAATATCCGATAAGAGAGATTGAGAAGATTATGATGAAGATTAAAAATGTATTATATAACAAGCTCACTAAATTAATGTATTTACTGAGCTTGTTCATGATCAATATAATTTCCGCGGCCAGTTATGCTGATAATGATATGTTATTAATATCTTTTGCAGCTCCGGTGGATGATGGAAAAGAGTTCGAATTTTTTGATGAAGCTGGTAATAGCCAGCGTGCCACAGCAACACTGCAGCCAGAATATGTCACTCGTGTTAATGAGCAAGGCTTGTCGAGTCCTGCGTTGAATTTTTTACAAGGTGGTGCTTCCAGTACGCAAGTGTTAACCGGTAATGTGTTTACGTTTTCTTATAGTGAACCTTTAACCTTATCTTTTTGGATTAAAACCGGTACTGGCGAACAACAAATAGTTTCTTTTAAAAGTACAGCATCAATACTTAATGAACCGAGTGCAACAACTGATCAACGACAAGCTATCGAAAATTTATCCGTTAAGCTTAATACAGACAATCAGTTGGTGTTGACTGTTTCTGATACCATGACTTCTGAAAGTGTCGAGCAAGATTTTTCAGCCTATATCAATCAATGGACACACGTGAGTTATTCTGTTTCACCGGAAGGTATTTGGGTGTACATCAATGGTAAAGCGACAAAAGTGATTGTTGATGACATTGCTATTCCTGTGAGTACATCGGCACAAACCTATCAAATAGGAAACAGTACAAATAACATACGTGGCGCTTTTGATGACTTGCAAGTGTTTAACCGTACCATCACCTCAGTCGAAGCAGATTGCTTAGCTAAAGATGGATTTGAGTGTGTAAGGCCAATTAGCCTCACTCAGGGGACTACAGGCTTCCCTGGACGTCGTGTTACTCAAGCTACTCTTAATGATGAACAAACAGCACTCAATATCACTTACGATAATCCCAATAATATTGGTAGCTTTCTCACAGAGCAACTGAGTGCTATTGGCGGTGATGATGGTGTGCAAGGTCAAGATGGTATTGGTATTGTAGAAATTGTTGGCAATTACGACGAAGACCAACGCATTAATGAGGTCAGTATTTCATTAGGATATAAAAAAGATCAATGCATGGAACCCTACACAGAAGAGGGCTGTTCAAAACTTTGTAACGGAGAAGAAGGTAAGGACTATTGTAAAGTTGGAGAACCTATCAAACTTGGCAATCTTCATGGTAAGGTTAATCTTGAGGAAGCCGTGGATGGTATTGGTATTGCTGATATAAAGTTAGGCACTAAAGTCAATACCAATGGCACATGTAATGTAGAGGTTGAAGAAAATGAGAGTGCCGATGTACTTTGTTACAGTCTTACTAACCAGCCTACTACCTATTACGTTGTCTCTAATACTCTCAATGCGGATGACCGTTTTCGAGGGCTTGACGTTGGTGTAACCAACTGTCCCATGACGCCAGGTTTGAATGCTAGTAATAACTTATATTTTAAAAGTGATTCCAACAATATTGAAACACGCATAGTAATCAATGAAGAAACCGGAGAAGAAGAGGAAGAGCAATACGTGGGCGTCTACTTTAAAAATCCCAATGGAGTAGAAACCTTAGTTACAAGCATACCTTATGAAGATATCAGAGGTGAAATAGGTCAGCAAGAAACCGTTAATGCGCACGATTGCCAAGTGACAGGGGAAGATGGCGTGCCTGGTACCGAGATAGTTTCTTGGAATAATGTGGTTATGGACGATAATGGCCAAGTGACTTTACAAAAACGTTCATGGGCTAATCAAAACAGCACCATAGAAACATATGATCCTATTCAGGTGAGGATGGATGGTTCAAGTGGTAATGGATTTGATGTTTTCTATCATCATGAAGTCGGAACCGTCTCTTCGAATTATAGAATTCCTTTTCCAGAACAATTTGATCATGCCACGAGAGAGTGTCAAGTCTTTGTTGCTGCACATCCAGATATGGAAGTGGATGACCCTTTCCGATACTCAGCAGACAAGTATATCAGTCTCGATGGTTATAAAGATTACACTCGGCTTAATGGCATGAAGTATGTCTTAGTGTGTGCTAAACAATAAGCTTCTTTAATCCGGTTTGGTATAGAGATTGTTAAAAGTTTCATACCAAACTGGATATCTATTCAAAATCAAAAATAGCCAATCTAAAACAATCAAGATACTTACCGTTAAAGTCTTGCAAAAAATTCAACAATAAGAGTAAGGGAACCGTTATGGTCGCAATTATCAGCAGTGAACAACTCGGATTAACCGGTAGTCAAACGCAACATCAGTATGGTACCAGCAGCATGGGGCAAGCTGGGGAATCTGTTACGATAAACATCGCTAACGGTAATCTCGTTATACACCGCAATGATGAAATACTATTAGGTTTAGGTGGTGCTACGGATATTTTGCGAGTATATAACAGCCAAGGCGAGCTTAATTACGATTCGATACAAGGTGAACAAGCTTGGTGGTTTAATACCTTTCAAAGATTGATTGTCGCTGAAGACTTTTTAATGGGAGACCGATTAGAATGGATTTCAGCCGATGGCGCGACAATTCTGTTTACATTCAATGCCGAGACTTTAACCTATACGACTACGGATGGACAAGGAGCGCATGATGTGATGCGTTTCAATGAGAGTGAGCAACGTTGGGAATTAACCTTTGGCGAGTCGCAACATCAGGCTTGGTTTAATCAAGCTGGGTTGTTGATTGCTGAGTTAGATGCAGATGGCAATACAACAGAATATTTTTATAATGATTCGCAAGAATTAGTGAAGATCCTTGATGCGAGTGGTCAAATCATTGAATTTCTTTATGAACAAAACCGCATAGCAGGCATAAAAAGTTTTCAAACACAAGCAGATGGCCAAGTCATAGCCAGTCAAGTTGTCCAATATTTTTATGATGAGTTGGGTCGGTTGAATGAAGTTGTCATTGATTTAAGTCCTGAAGATAATGCCATGGACGATGGTGATGTTTATCGGATCCTTTATGGCTATGAAGAAAATAGTCATCGTTTATCTTGGGTTGAGCAAACCGATCAGAGTCGTCTTGATTTTACCTATACCTTTATTGACAACGAATACCGAATTCATACTATCACGGATGGTGAAGGTCAAATTACCACATTTCAGTATTTTGATACCAACGATACAACCAACTCAGAAGGTTTCGTCTCTGAAAGTCGGACTGATGTTATTAACCATTTAGGTGCTGTAACCAGTTATTATTACGATGAGTTTAAACGAATTACTCAAATTGTCACACCTGCAGTTTCAGGACAGCGTGATGCTATTAATTATGAATACGATACTGATGATAATGTTGTACAAATAACACAAGCCAATGGCAATGCTATCTATTTTTCCTATGACAGCCAGGGAAATTTAGTTCGAGAAGCGGATAGTGATGGTAAAGTTATTCTTCGAGAATATGATGAACTCAATCAACTAGTGGCTGAGATACGCTTTTTAGAATCGGATCCCGATGGACTCGGTGTATTGTTACCTGAAACTGAAGTCATCAAACAATTTATTTATGATGGTACTCAGCTTAAATATACGGTATCCGAAACGGGAGAGGTTACGGAATTTATTTACAACCATTTAGGGCAGTTAGAACGCCAAACTTCTTTTGCCAACCTTTCTATTGATATCACTGCAACTCAACTGAACAATGAAGCTCAACTTGTAAACACCTTATCATTAGATGACTTGACGTCTTGGACAGCAAGTTATTTAGAAAATTTAGAAGTCAGAAGTGTTTTTTACCATTACGATTTTAGAGGCCAAATTGCCAAAATAGCTTATATCAATGAACCTAGCTATAAAAATATCACAGAAATTAATGTAGCGGCATTTTTTATTTCTCCTACGGCTGATGCCAGCATTATTGATTATATTTACGATGAAAATGGTCGTTTATTGCAAAAACAAGGTGGCTCGGAAGGGGTAACAACCTATTTGTATGATGGATTAGGTCGAGTTTTACAAACATCTAATGCGAACAATGAAGTTGTTATCACGGAATATTTAGACAGCTTGCAAAAGGTGGCTACCACAGCGGCCAATGGTTTAACCACGACTTCACATTTTGATAAGTCAGGTCGTATAACCAGTGTGATTAAAACTGACTCGCTTGCACAACGAGAATTTGTTACGCAGTATTTTTATGATGTTTTAGGAAGAAAAACTGCGGTACAAGATTCAACAGGTGCCATGCAGTATTGGATTTATGATGAAAAAAATCGGTTAGTCGCTTTAGTCGATGACATAGGTGTCGTGACAACATTTGAATATGATGAAGCTGATCAAATAACCAAAGAAATTTTACATAGCGGTGTAGTTAATACACAGGATTGGCTCGTTGGCTCTGACGTTTTTGAACCTTTAAATATTGAGTTCATCTTACCGCATACTCAAACTAGCGAAAAAAGAATACGACAGAAATTTTATGATCAAAATGGTGAGTTGCAATTTCAAATCTCTGAAAATGGGTTAGCGGTCGAATACGTTTATGACGAAAGAGGGCAATTACTGCAAGCTCTTGCTTATGATCAACCCGTCATTTTATCTTTCGATAGAGATTACACCACATTTGATATTGCAGAAATACTGAGGCCTAATGCTTATAGTGTGATTAACGAAAACACACTAAACACAACATATGATGTGCCTGATCAACCTTATGCCATGCAACTCGGCTCGTTATTGCAACAGGATACAATAACCCAATTTCAAGAAATGGCAGAAATGTTGGGTGTTTCCGTAGTGAATGAGAGCAATATTCCTGCTAATACTAATCTCTATGGATGGCAACATCAATTAAAGGCAACCACCACGCTAGCACCGATTTATATATGGGGTAATCCCGAATATATTTTTAAAGCGGAAGAATCACAGCTGCAGTATAACCATGTATTGGATGAGCAAAATGTTGAACTTACGAGTCAATTGACGACTGCAGGCCAAGAAATTACTTGGGAATCCGGCTACTGGCATCAAGATTTTTCGGAAGATACCGACGGACTTGCAGGGGCTTTAGAAGTCACATCATTAGAAGATGGTGTATTAAGAATCAATAGTATATATAACAATGAAGTGACTTTAAATGCAAATATCATTGCTTCAAATTTAGTTTATGACACAACAGAACCTGTTGTATTTAATGCTACTATCACAACCAGTGATAGCATGGAAAATCGGAATTTTAAAATTGGTGTCAGCAATGGAGAAAGTGGTGATGAATCACTTGTGCACCAAATTGCGTTTTTAGATAGGGTTATTTTGTCTGAAAGTTGGGGGCAGCAATACAATCCACCTGGTTTTATGGGCTTTAATACGAATGAAACTACCTATCATATAGAAATTAGAATCGTAGATGGGATCAGTCAAATCAGCATTTATCCAGACGGGACTGACCCTAATCAAGCTATGGTTCACACTCTCGACTCTAATCTTTTTGAGCAAGCACAGTTTTTTATCGAAGCGGTGGAAAGTATTGATTTTAAAGAGCCGAGTTATTTTGACCTGCATGAAATTACTACCCAAGGTAAGCTTGTCGATACCCATGCAGAAGTTCTTTATCGACCTGTAGGAACTACAGAATACCAAACCGCAACAGCAGAATGGCTTGAAGGACGTTATCATGTCAACATCACTGGTGCGCCGGGTTTTTACGACGTGATCTTGGTGGAGCGCGATAGCCAGGGGAATGTCATCAGTCAAATCGAACAAACTATCGAATACGGTGTGGCGGTGACTCAAGAAGTTCAGCAAACACTGGACATCAGTTATGTAGAAGCCGCTGAAGGCGTAAAAATTACCAATTTTTTTGAGACAGAAGCTGAGCGCGCTAATGTTAGCCGAGTGGTGGCCAAAGTCTACGATATCAACACGGGCGCTTTAGTGAGCGAGGCTGTTACCATACCGCGCTTCGATGATGGCTATTATGGCCATGTGAATCTGGCCAATCACGGATTAGCTCATGGCGAATATAGCGTTGTCATTGAGTTATATCAAATCGATGGCACGCAAAAAACCTACCCACCCTTTATTTATGATTATGGCGATACACAAAGTATCGTTAGGCAAACTTTGCAATGGGAACCGGAAGTCGTCTCAGCAGAAACCGTCGTATTACGTTATCGTACCTACAACAGTAATGAAGCATATCAAGAAGTCGAAGCGCAACGTTTGGGTGATTTTTATCAAGTTGCCTTTGATGACCTTGAAAACAAGGTTTATGAGTATGAAATTTATTACTTGGATGTTGATGGTAATGTTTTGATGCGAACAGCTGAAAAAGAGTTTGCTGTCCGCTCTGATATTAGGGAATCGGAAAATGGTTTTTTTGATACGGACTATTTTGATACGGTACAAGTGGAAGGGGCGAGTTTTGAAAATTTTGATTTTGCTGCGTATTTTTCTGGCATTACCAATTCGGATGATTATCAAAACATCGCTAAAATTACTACCACTTTGACGAATACTAAAACCAATTACACGTATGATGAAGAAATTATTTTGCCGAGTGAGTTTGCGGTGTATGAAGGGCAGTTATTATTAAGTAGTTCACCTCTGAGTGCTGGTTATTATCATATTACGGTTCATATTGAATATCTCGACGGTTCAGAAGAAAGTGTTTCTGAGATTCCGCTTGAATGGGGACATGTCAACACGCAATTTATCTGGCCAGCGGGAGAAGATGTTGAATTAGCCGATGTGACATTCCGCTACCGATTATTTGAAAGTGATGAAGAATGGCAATCGGCGGTAGTAACACGAGATGAGCATGGCAATTTTGTTGCCAATGTGACAGAACTAGAACCTTTTTCGACCTATGAGTACAGTATTCTTCAGGGCATAGGCCCCACCAGTTCACAAGGCTATGATCATACCATTCACACGGGAGGCACCTTCCAATCGCGAGCAGCCGATGAAACATTTACCTTACATCAAACGCGTACAGTGATTGTCGGAGAAGAAAGAGATGGTTGGCGTTTAGAAGAGGTTTTCACGGCAGAAGAGGCCGAGAACATCCACTATATTAATGCTTATGTCACAGATTTAGCATCAGGTGCCTATTTATCGCAAATGGAAACTTACCCCGCTTTTTATGACGATTATCAAGGGGAAGTCAATCTCTCTCGTCTAGCGGAAACGCTAACTAGCGGTCAATTTAAAGTGGAATTAACCATACATTATCGTGATGGTTCTACGGAAACCCGTGAGATAGTTATAGAAAACGGTGTTCAGAAAATCCTTGAGCGTACCACCGTCTTTAAAATTTCGGCCAGTCAAGTGCCAAATGGCCAATCGTTGGTGGTTAAATCCTCAGAACTTGGTTTAGATGATTGGCAAACACTAGAACGTCAAGGCGATTACTATATCCTCCAGGTGGAAGATAAGTCACCTGGTCGCTATCTGATCAATTTAGGTTTACAATCAGGCGAGCAAGTGGAAACCTTTGGTGCAACCTATGTTTATGTAGACAATCAAGATCGCCAAGGCTTTGTTAGTCCGCAAGAAGAAATCATTCCGTCACATCGTCTTTCGCAATACCTATACGATGACATGGGGAGATTGGTTGCAACCATTGATCCTGAAGGTTATGTTAAAGAAAATGTCTATAATTTTGCAGGTGAATTGGTAAAAACCATTGCGTATGCCAACCCCTCCCAGTTGTATGCAATTGCTTCTAATACGCGCATTGAAAATATTCGTCCAATCTCTGATAGTCGTGACCAAGTTAAATACTCTATTTACAACGGTAAAGGACAACAAATTGCTACACTTGATGAGCAAGGTTATTTATCAGAAACCCATTATGATGTGCAAGGACGTGTGGATGAAATTATTCGATATGGTGCTTCACTATTAAAAGATCTCACTGATCAACAAATTCTTGATAGATCAAAAAACATATTGACTTATTATGATATTGATGACTTAAGACGGCAAGCGCAAAGTAATGACGCAGGGTCTCAAACTACTAAAATGCAATACGATGCACTTGGTCGTGTTACACAAGAAATTTCTACTTTTAATGTGGCAACCACTTATGAATATGATGCTGCTGGTAACATCATTCGACGTCAAATTGGCAGTGGTGAAACCGCAAGAGTTATTTTAAGTCGTTATGATCAAGAAGGACGCCTTATCAGTGAATTGAGTGGTGAAGCGGCACAATGGTATGAAGATGCTGATGGAGATCTAAAACCAACATTATGGGCTACTTTAGCAACTACTTATCATTACGATAGTGCGGGTAGGCGTGTAGCAACAGAAAAAGTGGTTGCGGGTAGTTTTACTGATTTATCAACTATTAAAAGAGCCACAGAATATTATATTTACGATCAAAATAATCGCATTATTGCCACTATCAATGCTACTGGTGAAGTTCAAACGACTGAATATAATGAACATGGGCAAGTTACCGTCACACGTTATTATGTGGATAGAATCAACTTAGCTGAGGGTATCGATGATTTACACGGTGGAACGGAGAGTATTGTCGGTGGTGTTGCCTCGGAAGCTATACTCGCTACCTTAGTTAATTTAAAAAGTGACAAGGATTTTGTGCTCACGAATCATTATGATGCCGTTGGACAATTAGAAACACTAAGTGATAATGCTGAGCGTTACACCGACTATGTTTATAATACACATGGCGAAGTCATAGAGACGACACAGTTGCTTGATAAAGTAACCAATGACGAACTCGTCACGCAATATACCTATGATGCACGAGGTTTGAAAACGGCTGAAAAACACATAGGTTCTGATGCATTAACAAGAACATCAACAACGATTTACGATGCCTTTGGACGAGTAATTCAAGAAAGTGATTTTAAACATAACTGGACACATTATGACTATGACCGTTTAGGTCGCGTTATTAGTATAACAGACCGTTTAGAAAACACCTCCTTTACAGAATATGATGCTTTCAATCGCGTGGTCTCTCAAACAGATGCGCTAGGTGCTACAACTTACTATCAGTTTGATGATCAATCACACACACTCACTATCACATCAGCTGCAGGCAACGTGATTAAACACATCATGAATGATTTTGACGAAGTTATTGAAATCATTGATGCTGAAAAAAATCGTGAAATCTTTGTTTACAATGAAGATGGCCAACAAATCAGTCGAGAAGTTTTTGATAAAAATGGCGTATCTTTAGGTGTGCAAATGACCCACACTTATGATGTGGCGAACAACCTAAAGTCCATGACTGCTCTCAATGGCGTGACTATTGAATATGTTTATGATTCAGTTGCTCGGCGCGTGCAAGAAATTACCCAGGCTGAAGGTAAAACCTTAACGAAAACTTATGCGTTTGATGGCAAAGGTAATCAAGTGCTGGAAACCAATGATACTGATGGTATCCAAAAAAGAACACGTTATGATGCTGCCAATCGTGTCATAGCGATTGAAACGCTCTCAGCAGATGGTTTATTGAATCAAGTTTCCACCATTGAATACAATGAGAATAACCAGGAGATTCTGGTTTCTGTAGGTACTCTGAACAATCCTTATCAACGACAAACGCGTTATGAATATGATGAGTTAGGACGTCGTGTTAAAGAAATTATCGATCCTGATGGTTTTGCGATTACCACTAGTTTCACTTATGACTTGAATAATAATGTTCAACGAAAAATTGATGCGAATGGATTAATAACCGATTATGTGTACGACGCTGAAGATCAAAAGTGGCAAGATGTCGTTGATGGTCGTGAAACACAACGGACTTTCTATGATGCTAATGGACAAATAGAGCGTATTGATGATGAAGTAACAGGCGCTACGTACTTTATCTATGACGCGGATGGTCGTCAGCGTTTCGTTATTAATGCTTTGGGCGAATATACCGAGTTGCGATACGATGCCAACGGACGTGTTATTGAAAGCTTACGTTACTTCGACCAACTGCCTAGTCATCTATTCCCTAATGATAGTTTTACGCCAACACTTGAACAATTGGAAACGCACAGTAAAACGGTTAACAACGAGCGTGTTTATAGTGCCTATACACAATACGATGCTCTAAGCCGTATAACAGGACAGCTTGATAGTGAAGGTTATGCAGTAACTATGACCTATAACTCTAAAGGTCAATTGAGTACAACACACTATTGGGTGAATAAAGCGGTAGTCAATTCAACAAGTGATTGGACTTTAACACCAAGCAATGAGGACCGTCTGAGCTATCATTTTTATGATGAATTAGGGCGAGAAGTGTTTACCCTATCAGCAACTGGACAAATTCAACAAAGGGTTTATTTAGATAATGGATTGCTTGCTAAAGAAGTTTCCTATTTAGAGCACTATACGGGGAATATTAAAAGTGCCAATACACAAACGTTATCAAATTATGTTGCAGCTTTAGGACAAGAAGTTCAAGCGCAAAAAGCCTATTTCTATGATGGACTCAATAGAGTTGAGTTAACAGTGAATGCGAATGGAGCTGCGACTAAAGTCACTTATGATGAACTGGGTAATATCCTATCATCGACTGCTTATGCTTCACCAATTGTGCACAATGATCAGGTGCCTTCAGCTACTATCAATGATCGACATACTTACTTTGTTTACAACCACTTGGGTCAAAAAATCTATGAAATAGATGCCAATGGTTATGTTAAACACGCTATTTACGATCAAGCGACGGGGCTGGTAATCAGTACTCGCTATTATGAAAATGCGATAACACCTGCCAACTATCCGTTAGAAAGTCTTACCGCATTATTAGCTGAAAATCCATATACTCAACAAGACACTATTTATGACAGTAAAAGTCGAGTGCGCTTTACTATTGATGCCATGGGCTATGTCACAGAGAATATTTATACCTTATCTGGTTTGGTACATGAAGTACGTCATTATCAAGAAACGATTCACCAACAAACTTACAATGAGCAGTCGATACAAACTGCTTTGTCCGATTTGACGTTTTATTATGATGTTTATGAGTATGACGCATTAGGCCGAGCTATTTTACATATTGATGCCGAAAACTACTTAACCAGCTGGACTTACGATGCATTTGGTAATCTGCTAACAGAAACCCGAGATAACAGCATAACACTGACGTACACTTACAATGGAAATAATCAACAAACATCAGTGATTAACCCTTCAGCATTATTTTCCAGTGAAAGTACAGGTTTGACGCAAACGACAGAAACCTTAACAACTCACAGTGAATATAATCATTTAGGACAACTCACTTATTCGTACGATAATTTAGGCTATAGGCATACACAGTATATTTATGATAACGAAGGTCAGTTACGGTTTGAAATCAACGCTGAGCGACAAATTATCGAATATCGTTATGATGCCTTAGGCAGGAAAGTGACTACCTTCCATTATGAAAAGCCACTCGATACAAACATCAGTGATTTTTCGGCAAGTTATCTTGCACAAGTTGATCTTGGTCCCAATAGAACGACTCATACCCTTTATAATGCCTCGGGGCAGCTGATTTATACGATCAACGCATTAGGTCAAACCACACAAAATATTTACAATACTTTTGGTGATTTAACATTCCATCATCAATACCTAGAAGCTATTGAGATTTCAACACTTGAAGACGTTTTAAAGCTTGATACCATCGCTGCGTTGTTAACTGGCCAAGAATCATTACGTACAGAATATCAATATAATCATCGCGGTGAACAAGAAACGCTTATTGATGCGAAAGGTTATGTAGAAAATTATGAGTATGATGCTCGTGGTAATCGCATTTCGTTTACTAATAAAAATGGAGATACTTGGACATATATTTACAATGCCAATGATCAATTAGTTTCTCAATTTTCACCAGAAGTTTCAGTGCAATTGAGCAATGAAACTGCGCCAGTTTTAAGAAGCCTCGAAACTTATTATACTTATGATGCTCAAGGCAATATTCTTACATCTACAGAAGCCTATGGCACCTTAGATGCCATAACCATCACTTACGAATACGACAATTTGGGTCGTCAGGTCAAAGTGATTTATCAAGATCCCGGTATTTACAATGAATCCACCGGAAGAATCGAACTCACTAACGATAACATTGTTATTGAAACCTACTACGATGCTTTTGGTAACGCGATAGCCAATAAAAATGCTATGGGTTATAGCGCATTTAAAAGTTATGATGCGATGGGGCGGGTGATATATGCTTTAGATGAAGCAGGCTATATCACTGAATATCAATATAATGCCTATGGTGAGCAAGTCAAAATGATTCGCTATAGTGCCAATGCCTTTGTGCCCAGCGATGAGAAGCCAAGCTTCGATCAAAGTGTTGAGCTTAAAATGCTAACCGCATCCTGGTTTCAGCAATTTACCGAAAAAGACGATAACTATCGTGTTGTCATAACGGAATATGACAATGCTGGACGTAAAATAGCTGTCGAGCAGAGTGCGGTTAACAATGCCTATAATGCATTGTATTCAGGCAATCCGCGAACAGAATATGTTTACGATGGTTATGACCAAGTTATTCAAGAAAGTATTAAAGTTTCAAGCACAGAGTATTGGCATGATTACAACTTCTACAATGCATTAGGCCAATTAGTTGGACGAATCAATGCAGAAGGTTACGTCACCTATCACGCTTATAATGATTTAGGGCAGCAAGTCACCACCATAGAATACGCGATGGCTTATCAAGGAGAAATTCCAGCAACCATTGAAGAAGTCATTGCCGCTATAGCTGGCGGCGATCGTGAAAAATACGGTAACGATAGAATCAGTGTGTTTGAATATGATGAGCTTGGAAGGCAAACCAAAATTCATCAACTAGGTATCACCTACGATGCCATCAATTATCAAGGTACTGATGAATACGCTGATGTGGTAGATGAATCGCAACAAGCATCCGATTTCGTATCAGTCGTCACTTATAACGATCAAACGCTAACACAAATTTTAGATTATGATAAAGTTGGAAATAACACAGCAATTACCTATGCATCGGGTCTAAAAAATATAACACACTATGATGCATTGGGTAAGGTAACATCGCAAGAAGAGAGGGATAACTTAACCCTGTTAAAAACCACCGAAATGACGTTAAACGCACATGGTCAAGTGGTCTACTCTCAAATTAAAGCCGGTGATGAGCAAAGAACAGCGAGTTATCTGTATGACTATCAAGGCCGAGCGGTAAGAGTGACTGATACCACCGGTCATCAGCAATACATTGTCTACAATAAAAATGGTGATGTGACTCTCGAATGGCAAATTATTTCTCAGCAATATGGTGATTGGTCAGAAGAAAATTACCAACATCGTATGGAATCTCACTATGATTATGATTTATTGGGGCGTCGTATTGGCCAAAGAGAATTAGCAGGTTATAACGCATTTGGTGAGCCACAATATAACGACTATGATGCTGTTGAATATAATGCATTTGGCGAAATAAAAACGCGATGGGAAGCCGGTGATTCGGTTATTGATTATATCTATGACAATGCTGGACGGCTTATTCAAACATCGGGTATCAATGCCAATATCGATTATTATTACAATCTTGCCGGATATTTAGTGACAGAGGCGAATGTTGGGTTACGTGATCAAGCCAGTGATGGTAACCCGATACTTACCGATGAGAGTTTACATCGTATTACTCATTATGAAGTCGATGGCTTGGGTCGCACATTAATACAAAAATTACCGGGTCAAATATCAGGTATTTATTATGAAAACCGCCAGTATTATGATCGATGGGGTAATGTTATTGAGTCGATTGATGCACAAGGCAATGCCACTTACTATCAATTTAATCATAATAATCAAGTCACAAAAATTATTCATCCGACGGTATTAATGGGAGCAGAGCAAACGGCATTTACACCCATAGAAACCTTCTCTTATGATATGAATGGTGCTCGAGTCATTCATACTGATATGGCTGGAGAAGCGCGTTTCAGCTATGTAAATAATCTCGGTCAATTAATGTGGGAAACCGATGCCTATGGGTATCGTACCCGTTACGATTATGACGACTGGGGTAATCAAGTTCTTAAAATTAATAACCGCGGTGATCGTCACATTCAAAAATACGATATTAATGGCCGAGTTATCGAAATAGGTATCGAAGTGGGTGGTTATTACCAACGCATAGAAAGTTATTCCTATGATGAAGTTGGTAATCGCACCCATAAATTTTTACGTGGTGATGATGGTGCCGTAGAATACACAGTATTTGATATTCGTGGAAATGTGGTTGCGACACGTACGGCTGAGGGTGTGATTAAGCGTTACGAATATGACGAGCAAAACCGTAAAATAAAGGAAATCTGGGGAGACGGCGCAGCATCTCTCATTTGGAATTATAATGGTGATCGTTTGTGGAGTAGTTATGATCTCAGTGGTAACTACACGCGATATTATTACAACGACTTTGGTGATTTAGCACGTGAAACAGTTGTTAGAGACGCTGCAATATCCGATGAGGATATTAACAATTTAGTGACCTCAAGGGATTATACCCATTATCACAATGGGTGGGTGCAAAGCATCACAGATTATAATAATCAATATAGTGATAAGCGTATTAGCCAAAGTGAATACGTCTACGATAAGATGGGAAGGCGTGTCACAGAAACTAACTCGGCTCGCGACTCGTTAACCAATCAAACTTTATACTATCGTGCACTCAATACCACTTATGATGCATTAGGGCGATTGAGCTCTATTTCGTCCCCCAATTCCTATATGAATGCTTTTGATCAATATCATACCACCACGGGTATTGATGCACTCAATTATTATTATGATAAAAATGGTAATCGTGAGCAGATCACTGTTAAGGCAATTGCTTCTAACGGTGTGGTATCCACTAAAGAGTACTGGTATACCTATGATAAAGAGAACCGTTTGGTTATCAGTCAAGGACGATTAAATGAAAATGGAGACATTGTCTTATCCAGCGATCAAGGTGGGCGCTTTGTTTACAACTCCTTGGGGCAACGTGCTTATGCCGACACTCTAGAAATTCGAGAGGGTCGACGCGTTGTTCGGCACGAAGCCTACATTTATAACTTTGCGGGTGAATTATTAAAAATCAACGCTTATGAAGATGAAGAATGGGAACGTGAAGAAATTGAGTGGGAGGAATATCGTGAGGACTGGGTTTCTGAATATGCCATATTAAATCCAGACCTTGCTGATGAATTCGAATTTAATGAGAATGCCACCGCCGATCCGGATAGCTCCCGTTATAAATTGGTGGATGAGCGTCATTATAATGCAGCAGGCTATGTGACGAGCCACGAAGAATATTTTATCAGCGGTCAAATAAAAAGTTTTACACAAAACACTTATAACAAAGATGGACAAGTGACTTCTCAAAGAACATCGGTTGCTGAAGAGCCAGGTGATGCTTTAAAGCTCAACAGTGTTGTCACTTATGGTAGTAACGCTTACGACGATTTTGGTAATCTCGTGGCGTATACCGTTTATGCCTACGATGAGGAAGGAAAGTTAGCACACCGAGATGTTTACACGCAAAACTATCAAGGTTTTGATAGTTACAAACTGCAATTTATATCGGTTTATCGTTACGATGAAGAGGGCAAACAAGTTGGTGATCAAGGACGTACAGTATATTACTTTGATGCACGGGGAGATCTCATGTCTGTCTCCTCAAATGAAGGTGTGGAAAGGGAAGGCGCGGTTTCCTGGGAGCGCATTTTTTACAATAATCGTGATGGTCAATTAGTTGCTCGCATTGATGAAAGAGATGATGGTGAAGACTATAAGATTCAAGATTATTTCTTCACGAATGGTCAATGGGTAGGGTCTAATGGTTCGTTAGACGGTATTAATTTCGATTTAAATTATCAGCCGATTAATGAATCGGTTGGTAATGCTACCACCAGTTATATCGTGAATGGTGGAGATACATTAGAATCTATTGCCCAGTCATTATGGGGCGATCGCTCCCTTTGGTATTTAATTGCCGATGCCAACGCGATTTACAGCAACGACGAGTTACAGGCTGGTGAGCGTTTAACCATTCCTAACGTCAACAGCAATTTTAATAATAATTCTGATGTCTTTAAGCCCTACAACCCGGGCGAAATCATTGGCAATACCACACCGACACCGGTTCCGCCGCCACCGCCCAAAAATGGTTGTAATCCTATTGTGACCATTGTGATGGTGGCGGTTGCTGTGATTGCCACTATCTATACGGCAGGTGCGGCTGCAGGGTTATTTACAGCAGGTGCCGTGACATCAGGTTCCGCTGTTGTCACTGGTGCTGCTTTCGTTGGAGCTTCATTAGGGACAGCGGCGGGTGTTGCTGCTGGTGCATTTGTTGGGGGAGTGGTTGGCAGTGTTGCGAGTCAGCTTGTAGGAAAAGCCTTAGGAGCTGTTGAATCCTTTTCACTCCGCCAAGCGGTTTCCAGCGGCTTAACTACAGCCGCAACAGCGGGTATTGGTAATGTTGTGGGGCAAGTTGCGGATAAGTTTTCTTATTTACAAGGCGCGGATTGGGCACAAGCGGCGATTCAGGGTGCTGCGGGCTCCGTTACGAGCTATGCAGCCAATAAAATAGCGGGTATTGATACCAGCTTTAAATGGAAAAATGTGATTGCCTCGGCGGCATCCTCCTCCATTTCTTCCTCTATCAGTGGAGAGTTGGGTTTGAATGCCACCAACATAGGTAACGATTTTGTCGGTGGCTTCATTGGTGGAGCGGTCAGTTCCACGGTGAGCCGAGTGATGGGCATTGGGGGCAAGCAAGATTGGGCAGGAATAGCAGCCGATGCCTTTGGTAATGCTATCGGTAATAGTCTCGGTGGAAAGCACCAATACAATCTCGATAACGTTATTTTACAAAAAGCGCGACAGCAACAAGGCCAGCTTTCGCAAGAAGATTATGCTAAGCTCTCGCTGGAGTCTAGAAGCAAATATCGTGATTTAGCTAATCAGCTCGGTGGCTCGACGGTGCAAAACGAGCAACGGCCAACTTATACGAAAGAACAAGCACAAGCGATAGCCGACTCGTTTATTTTGAATGACGAAACCTTAGCGCAAAAATACGATCCGAATTATATTCCTCGTTCTGTTGACCCAGGGTTGCTCGCCAGTATCGATGCAACGCATGGCGGGGTGTTAGATACAACCGGGCTCAGCCTTGAAGAGAGCCGATTACTGCAACGCCGCGCACAAGCGGTTCAGGCCTATCGTACGAATGCAACAGCGGCAGACCAAGTGTTTGCTGACATCAACGCGGAATATGCCAAGCTCGGTCAAACGGGTAGCATCGACCATCAATTAGCGATTAACTCGCGCATTGTGTCGGACTACGCGCAGTTTGGTTTGGATAACCCAGAGTTTGTGTGGGCGCAGCTGGCTGCATCGGTGGCTTACGATGTGCGTTTAGGCGTGTTAGCCTCGGAGCATTTTGAAGCGGGTTTTTCCAATGAGCTCCCTGCGCTATTCACGGACTCGGCGAGCAATGCCAGCTTGCAAAGCATTCAAGAAGAAATCATTCAAGCGCAAATCAACGTGTATAAGGATGTGCTACCGCTCGCGCAAGTCTATGCCGAATTCGGTGGTGAGGCCGCCGCCTTTGTGACGGAGAATGAGATTTTCTTAGGTCCGCAATTGGCTGAAGCAAGAACCGATGTTGCGGCCTCTTACCGTGCCCTCGATCGTGCAGTGAGCCTGCAAGCCCGTGGTGATATTACCGGTGCGCGTAAGGCACAATTGGAAGCGGCCACGTTATTGCTCCAGCACGAGCAACGGGACGTGTTGCAAGATCTTTATAATAGACCAATCGTTAATGCGGCTTTCAAGCAAAACTCGTTTGCGCTCCAAGTGCCTGGCCACGAACTACTGCCGTTCGTCCGCCCTTACAACATCAATGTCGGTCTTGGTCTCACCATTCGCGCGCCGCATGCGTATCGAACCGCTGATATTACGCAGTTTGATCAACGTTGGGAAATTGCGAGAAATGCTGTTGAGACTTTTGCTGGGTATCGTTACAACACGAATGCGCATGAGTTACGACCTGCGCCGCGTGTGTACGTGCCCACGGGATTAACGGTGCAGGAAACTGTGTTGGAGCGCTTACACTTTCTGACGCAAAGCCGTAACCACTAACGATAATAATAAAGGGAGAAGGAAACATGAAACGATTGAGTGCAGTGATGGCTATAGCGATTGTCCTTGTAATGGGAGGTTACAGCATGATCCGTGAAGGTAACAGCCAAGATACGCAAACTTTACCGGTAGTGAGAGTCGCTATTGGTATGGACCCCGCAGAGGTGATGGAAAAAACCAGTTAACCCGTGGAGCTATAAAAAGACACGTTAAAGTGGGGGAATGTGGACCCAAATTATTTTCTTAACAATTAC
>JBCCZV010000017.1:0-44454 GCA_039187085.1 Pseudomonadota bacterium | reverse complement strand
CTGGTGCAATATTTTTTTATTCATTTATTGAGCATCCTATAATTTAGGGGGTTAAGATTTTTTTGTTGCTATTAATTTTATTTTTATTGTTATATCAGTGTTCTTTTTAGAACTCTTCTATTAACAGTATCTGTTTTTGTTTCCCAAATTTAAATTCTGATATTTTGCTGTGCTGAACTTATTTAGCATGTATTTAAGGAATAGATTATACTTAAATGTGATTATTCGTTTATTGCTAAATGTCCTCAGATCTATAGAAGCCTGTTCAGTATAATGAAGAGCTTTTTCATTATATTTGTCATGACACCTGTGAAACTAAAAAATTGTTTCTCTAAAATTTTTTTACAAAGGTATTAGTACTCAGGAAACTTACTAAAGGGAGTGAAGTTAAAATGCTCTGATGTTGATTGCGATAAAATGAATTTTAATAAATCACTATTATAAAATAGTGATAATCTTACTTTTAAAAATTGAATCTTCAAGAATTAATATCTTCAGATTTTTAATTCTTGAAGGAAATAATTGTTAAATTAACAGTAATCAGCCTTCACAATCTACTACTGTCTTTTAAATTTTTCTACCCATCCTAATCGTCCTTCACGACCACTTTCATTGCTGAGTATGGTGTGATTTAATAATTCTCCTTCTGTTGTTGCTGTCAGCTGTACGCCTTCCATGAAAGCGGACGTTGAAGGGATGCCAACGTCAACTAAGCGCCCACTATTTACTGTGTCATTGGTATCAACGATGCCATCTTCATTCGTATCGTAAGCCGGTTGTTTGGGATCTTTACCCGTAATTGCATCAATAGACATTAACCAGCCTTTACCACCGGCTTCACAACGACTCGGATTAGGCATCATCGTATTAAAGAATACAATGTCTTGAATAATATAGGGTGAGGTGACTACTCGCTCTCCTGAACTAGGTAAATCTAAGTAGTATCCGGAATGATTCGCCCAATCGATTTCTATACCCGCAACGTTACGTATATCGCTACTTTCGGTGATGCTTCTTGAAATGAGTGCATCACGTGATAATCCATTTTTGCCGGCATCCCACACACCATAAAAACTTTGTGCTGCAGAGCTTGTAGGATCACTTGGACTAAAGTATTTACCGGTACCAAACACAGCAATAATATTGGGTGCATTGTCTGAAGAGCTGGCTTGAGTAAGGTTTCTCATTAGCTTAGGCGGAGCGGTAATGGGTTGCGCCGTATTATTAATCTCAGCTTTAAAGAGAGGCAAGCCAGGTGTGCCTTGGGCAAAGTTGGCTAATTGCCATTGGCTTTCGTCACTGCTAGAAACATCAAAAACCCATAGATTGCCTTCCAAATCTCCAGCGTATATGCGGTCAGCTTTTTTATCACCATCTAAGTCTGCTACCGCAGGGGCAGACAAACCGGTTGTTGAGGACGTTGGAATCTTCACATAATCACCAACTTGCCAACCATCGAGACCTGATTCGATGAAAAGGATAAAGAGATTTGTGGAGCCAGCATTGTAACCATTGCCAAAAATAACTGCCCATTGATTATTATTCATCATCGCTACAGTCGGTTGATGAATGAGGTTACCCATATCTGAATCATGTTTTTCTGAAAACTCCCATAATACTACCTCTGATGCAGTTGCCTCACTAAATTGCTCAGGGTCCGTGATATCCAATGCAAAAATACCTTTGCCACCACCACGTAAGCCACCAATTAAAATGGTTCTCCAGTTTTCTATGCCGGTAGGTGCCGTTTTTATAAAGACATCGGCTACTGCGGGTGACAGATCAACATAAGACTGATGATCATAATTCGGGTTAGTTAGGTAATGTAGACCTCTTTTACTCTCGGTTGAAAAAACGCTTTCTGGGATATAAGCGATTTTCTCTTGACCTCCAGCAGCAGATGCATCAAAACCGTGCAGCATACCATCGTTAGCACCAACATAAATCATTGGCTGGCGATTTAAATTACTAGCCATGAATTCGGAATACCGTTTGTTCGCACTGCCAAAAGGTTCTTCATCTGGCCATGCTTGTTGAGGTGCTCCTACGAATACGGGACTTGAGTTTGTAATATCACCTAACAAACTGGAACGCACGCGAAATTCGCTCCCTTCTAGACCACGGTCACCTCGAATAAACGCTAAGCGAGATTCACCCAAAGTGTCAATGACTCCAGAAGGGGATTGATTTAAATCGTCTTGTTGTGCTTGAGATAAGTTATCCCAAGTAAATGCAACACCATCATAAAGATTAGACGCTCCTGCATTACTGTAAGTCAGTATGGTGCGAGAGTTCGGAGATTGTCTATTCAGTTGCTCGGCAGCATCCCAAATCACTGTTTCTGGTTCTCCTGTCGTTGGATTCAAACTCAGCGCCTGAATGTTTCCGCTCCATTCTAATGCGTCAAAAGAAGCAGAGTAAGCAAGAGATTCATCACCTAAGACGTTCGAATTAACAGCAGCGCTCGATGAACTGCCTGCTTCCTGAATCATTTGTTCAATCGCTCGACTTAGAACATCAGATAACTCAGCAGTATTTTTCGCATTAAAAATTTCACCTCGTCCATTGACTGCCGCATGGTATAAGTCATCAACTTGAGTCAGATCTTGGCTGGCATTAACGTTAGGCCAAGACAAAGGTATGTCGACAGCATCTTGAACATTTTGATGAGTAACTCCAAAAATACTTCCATAGGTACCTAATCCAACAGTGAAGGTTGTCATGTGGAGATCGGCGTTGCAGTCTAAAACTGGCGATGCCCCTGGCTGACGACAAGCGTTATTCATAGGTATTTGTCCTGCAGGCAAATCAGGGCGAATATTGGTTTCATAATAAAAATGGGCAATATCACCTAATGTATTTGAATAGCCATCCGCAAAAGGTGTTCCCGCTGCACCATCGGTTTGCCCAACGCTAACAAAGTTGGTATCGGACGTATAGCCATCCGTAAACAATAGTGTATAGTTGCGTTGACAGGCATCGGTAACAGGTGCGTCTGCATCAGTACGCATGTATTGCTCACCGGCATGATTTAAAGCTTCGCGCAAAGGCGTTTCGGTAGAGCCTACATTTTTGTAATTCTTTTCAAGAAAACTATCTTGACTAATATCAAAATCCTGCATGTTCACATCAAGCATGTTACGGTTCGCATCTCTTTGATTGATGTGTAATATATCGGTTCTTATGCCTGTCATTCCATTCATAGCTCGTGCTAAACCACCGCGCATTGCTAGGTGACGTTTACGATAATAAGTAAACCAATTAGCAAAGTTTTGTATTTCCTCGGAGTAACTACGTCCCGAAGGAAAGCTAGCGGTTGATGGACGAATCTCAATTTTTCGCAAACACGAACCGTCAGGGCCGATTGCATCTATACCTGTAAAACGTGTTGGATCAGCGATAAATTCTTGGTAATGTTGAGGTTTGAGCTGACCAGAACATTCTCTTTGCTCATTCAATTGCCCTTGATTGTATTCAACAGGCCCTTTAGGTGTCAGCTGTGTATTAGTGGTGATCAGCACTTGATCAATTAAACTCCCACTTTCAGAATTACGAATCCTAAGTGTATGATCATTGCCTACTAAATTCACTTCAGCCCATTGTTCCCACTGCCATGAACTTTCGTAGCGATTGGGTAAATTAGCATGACCCTCATTCCAATGATTCCAAGCCTCACCTGAAACACTGGACCATGGGGTGATATCAGTTGTTGTGATCTGAGTAGCATCATGGTTTTCTAAGTTGAGCCACAAAGCATCTTGGCTGTCATTAGCCATTAACCGACGTATCCAAATTTTCACAGTACCACTTTGTTGAAAAGTAAATGTGGCATCAGCGCCTGTCGGAGGAAGAGAAGTTGAATTGTTTCCAACCGGAGTGCCAATGTAATCGTTTTGGCTCGCACGTTCTGCATGAATAGAATTAGCATCATAGAGTTGCATCGGCGCTGTTAAATCAGCATCTACAGATTCCAGAATAATCGATTGATTACTATCTAATTGATAACTATTTGGATCGGTAGAGTCTTTTCGATAGGTGTAAGTCGAAGTCGTATCAATAACGTAATAAGTTGCAGGAAAATAGTCATAAGCTTTAAAATTAATAGAGCAAGCTCCATTGTTAGAGCTCGGCGTAGAGCCAAAATCATCGCAAACCATATTATTGTAACCGATTAGAAATAACCAATTACCAGATGACGAAGATAACGTGTTAGTTAAATCAACAGTGAAAGTATCTTCACGAAAAACAGGATCCCAAGGCGCTGCTGTTGGATCAACATCAGTAAAACTAAATCCACCATAGGTTGGCCATGGTTCGTAAGTCACTGTCGGATCGTAATAAGCAAAATTATAATGCGGACTACGAATAAAAGCGTAAGGTTTAATGGGAGGGACTGGATGTATGTCCGATCTTACTCGCGAACCATCATAGGGAACGTTATAACCATTTGGGAAAAGATATCCGTAACGAATTCTATCGCCCTTAAAAACAAAACTGCCATCATCATTGATGAAACTTCCCAAATCATTGCGAAACCAAAGACTACCATCATTAGTATTGATGAGAATTTCAGAATCCATACTGCCTGAATCGTCGATAGTAAAAAGTAAATTGGGTTTGACGGCGGTTCCCATAAATAAAGGTTTATCTGCAATGGGTGCAGCATTAACAGCAACACTGGCTATTATTGCTGACAGCACACTTACACTGAGTAAGATACGTCCTTTCATGATAATTTCATCCTTTGCCATTCACTCGTAAACTAAATAACGATGAATTTTTTTAAAACTGAGTCAAGTTACTGGGTAATACGGTTACGAACTAAAACGGTTGTTGTGTAAGTTTTATTAATCGACTGATCTGGTGAGGCTATCGATAAGCTTATCTTGACACTGACCACATCATTTAAATCTAAGCCCGCGTCATCGACATCGACATAACGATTGGCGGAACCATCATCATTCAAATCTTGACCGTAAAGAATTTGCATGTTCTGGATTCCTGAAGCAATGGGCACGGTATTGGTATCAGGATCAGGGTTCGTTAAATCTTGCATCATAAGAGCAGGCTCATTATCGCCAACCATTTGTGTGATAAAATAAGTTTTGCGGTTCAGTTGTGTGTGCAAAGTCGCTTCACGTCCATAGTTTTGGCACAGACAAGCAGCGCAAGCTGAAGCGCCAGTTTTGGCGCAGTTGACAGCTTGATTGCCAGGGGACGCATTGGCATCTCTACGCACAAACCCATCATCACCTGGATTGCCATGGGTAATTTGAAAAATATCTCCGCCACTACAATTGCTCACAAACACAATGTCACCAACAGATAACAAGTTGTTGCTGGGTGTAACTTGAATAGGATCATTACCAGTAGACATTTGGGCCACTAGAGGTAACTCATCGCCAAACAAACTGGTTAAGGTAATTGAGTCAGAACCATTAAAACCGTCATCGTCCGTTCCACTAATCCCTTGAAAATTGGTGTAATCATTCAGTGTAGCTACATAGCCAGCACTAGTAGTATCAATATGATTGGTGAAGTTAGTAATATCTTTAGCACAACCCCAGTAATCAGCGGCACGAATTTCTCTAGCTAAATATTCCATAACAACTCGGCCACTTTCTTGGACTCTAGCCACTGCTTCTTGAACTTGTGAGGTTTGGCGATTGGCTAAAAGTATTTGGATAAAACCAGCCACTAGTACTAGCCCTAAAGTGAGAGCTATCATCAACTCTATGACAGTGAGTCCTTTTTGATGGTTCAGAGGACAATACTTTTTAAAACCTTTATTATTGTTCATGACTGTTACCAAACGCCAATCTGTAATTAATTTTGCGATTAAGAATCTTGTGCACAGTTGTAGTCAGAATCAACATTGATGCGACCAGAAATCATCAATGATATTTGTCTACCAACAATACTTGTATCGTTATGACAAATAGTGAAGGTCACTGCTGAGTTGACAAAACCTGAAGCCAAAAAAGTTACATCGTCATATCCATTGGTTTGCAAAAGAATATTTTTGTTACTGGCGCGCATGATACGAATTTCAGTATCATTACTATTGAATGTATTATCTGCATTGTTGTCTAGCCATACACGGTTTTTGTTTGACCAGTCTGTGGAACTGCTACTGCTAAGTACAACAGGTTGGCCTCTTTTTATAGCTTCAATGCGTGCGTAATTAAGCGTACCAATGAGTTCATTGGTTGTTGATGTGAGCTCGCTGTTGTCTATAGCTGTTTTAAAACCTGGAACCGCAACGGTGGTGACGATAGCTGCAATAGCGAGTACGATGAGTAATTCGAGAAAAGTAAATCCATGAGTGTACTTGATATTCATTCCTATGACCCCTTTGTCATTTATGTTTCGTCCGTGTGTCCTTTTTAAATATCCTGACTGAAGTTTAAGCCATCCGTTTGCGGCAAATATCAATCAAAGCAAAGTTTAAAAAATGAAAACTTTGTGGATACGATTATTAGTTTAAGTATCGCTTGTGAGCAATTCAATGAATGTATGGCAAGTGGTGGTATTGATTTGACAAGTGGTAAGACGTAAAAAAAGCAGACCCCACAATAGGATAGTGAATCATTTCAATGAAAATATTATCAAGGAGTATGGCTCATGGAAAGCAAAAGTGGATGCTGAACAACGAGCCAAAGGAAGCTAAATGTGGAAATTTTTTCGTGTTTTTGCGATTGATATTAGCCGCAGGTTTCATCCCAGCAGGTTCTATTCGTACCATCAGGGTGCTGCCAGGTTTTATTGCCGATACTATCAAGAATAAGGGCACCATCACCTGCTTGCGCATTTTTAGGTGTTGCTTGAATGGTGTAAGAAGTTGCTGTTACTGCTTCTATCGTCAAATCATAATACTTTTTTCCGCCGTCTAAGGGCACTTCCTGGGCAAATATTACAGGCTTGTTATTGGCATCGCGGACGGAGGTAGTACCTACATCAGCATATGTACCGTTTTCTGTGTAATAACGTTCCATAGCTTGCGCTAGCCCCATAAGAGCTCCTTTAGCATCTGCACGTCGGGATTTTGCGACATGTTGTGTATAAGAAGGGAAAGCAACTCCGGCTAATATAGCAACGATGACAACAACAATCATCAACTCGATGAGGGTAAAACCTTTACCCTTATTAAAACTGGTCATAACAATGGGCTCCGTTACTCGGTTTTTTACTGAAATCTCTGTTTTTGAGTATACACGAAACATTAATCATTACTAATGATTTCATCCCAAGCTAATCGTCCTGTTCGCTCACCACCTAAAGTTTGTATAGCGCGTCGCTCTAGAGTGCCTGCACTGGTGGGCGTGTATTGATTGTCGCCTAAAAAGCCGGATTCAGAAGGTATTCCAACGGTGAGAAGCTCACCAGCGCGTGGGGTATCTTCTTCGTCTACTTTATCATCATTATTTGTGTCGAAAGCAGGTTCTCTCGGGGTAAGACCGTTTTCAAGACTGACTGACATCAACCAACCACTACCGCCATAAGCACAAGCATCGGTTTCAGGAATCGTGGTATTAAAAAATACTGTATCCCCCCTCAGTTTGGGTGACAAAACGATTCGTTCCGCAGTGGTTGGTAAGTCAAAATAAAAGCCTTGTTGAGTATTCCAATTGGTTACTGTTCCAGTTACATCTCTGTAGAGAGTGTCATTGATTAGGGTTTCTATCACATTAAGTTGTTGCAGGTTAGTGCGTTGTAATTCACTTTGACCTAAATCTGCGACAACATAAAAACTTTGCTTTTGCGTATCGGAAGGATCGTTATCACTCAAATATTTGCCTGTGCCGAAATAAACCAACACATTGGGAGCTGTTGCATTGGTGGTGTTCACATTAGGATTTATAGCAAGTACAGGGCTGGCTGTAATGGGTTGAGGTAATTGATTAATGGGATCATAAGCTGTGAAAAGTGGCACAGGGGTACCATTTGTATTCTGATGTGCGATGTCCCATTGCAAACTGTTCACGCTACTCACATCAAAGGCCCAAAGGTTACCATTAATATCACCAGCGTATATTCTATCAGCAATTTTATCACCGTTGAGATCAGCGACCGCCGGTTGCGATAACCCCCCAGCAACACCTGTATCGATTTCTATGTAGTCTCCAGTACTCCAGGTGCCATCCACACCCGCCTCGATGAAAAGAATGAAAAGCCGTCCACTACTGCTATTGTAACCGTTGCCGAAAACAACAGCCCATTGACCATTGTTCATCATAGTGATCGTTGGTTCTGATACAATGTCACCGATATCAGGGTCGTCGGTTTCATCAAATTCCCATAGTACCAGATCGCTGGCGTTAGCTTCTGTAAACAAGCTGGGGTCACTAACATCTAAAGCAAATAACCCACGCCCGCCATTACGTAAACCGCCGAGCAGCATGGTGGTCCATTGTCTACTAGCTGTTGGACTAGGTTTAATGAAAACATCTGAAGCGATAGGTGTTAAATCCACATAATAGCGGTGTTTGTAATCAGGGTTAGTTAAATAATGTAAACCTTGTGTTGTAGAGGAGGAATAGACCGAGCGGGGTATGTAAGCAAGCAATTCTTTGCCGCCACCTAGAGCTTGATCTTCTTCTCCACTAAAACCATGTAGCATCCCATCGTTAGATCCAATGTAAACAACAGGATCGCGTGCAGCTTTCTGCGCTTTGAAGGTGGAGTAGCGGTTTTCAATCAAACCGTCACCGAAAGGAGGGGCATCGGGCCAATTCTGCTCCGGAGCTGCAACAAATAAAGGGCTGGAGTGAACGATATCGCCTAAAGTGGAAGCTCTATCTCTAAATATAGTGCCATCATTGGTGGTATCGCCACGAAGAAATGCTAAACGTTGTTCTGCTAAACCATCATTAGTCCCTGTTGGTGAAGTATTTAAATCACTAGTGATGAAGTTTACAGATGATACAGAGTCCCAACGAAATGGAAGACCATCAATACCATCATTGGTGATAATAACTCTATCGTTTGGTGTGGCTGTGTCTAGAATTTCTGACGCTTCCCACTCGGTATTTCCTATCTCCCCAGTAGAGCCATCGAGCTTAATCGCTTGCAGTTGGCCATTCCACGCAGCCGAGTTAAATTTTGCTGTCAAAATAATGCTGCTGGTACTTAAACTTGATGTGTTAAAGGTAACGCCTGACGCATTACCAACCCGTTCGACAATGGTTCTTATCGCATCAGATAAGGTTGAGCTCAATTTTTCGGGTGTACTAGCATTGAAAATATCACCTCTTCCATTGACAGCGGCATGATATAAATCATCGATCTGAGTTGCGTCTCGGGAGGAGTTTACATTCGGCCAAGTTGGTGGGTTGATGTAGGCATCTTCAACACTGAAATGAGTTTTACCAAAAATGGTGCCTTGAACGCCTAGTCCTACAGTAAAAGTATTCATATGGAGGTTGCTATTACAATCAACCGAAGCCGGTGTATTGCTTTGGTCGCATCTTGGATCGGTTGTTAGGTTACCGCTACTTAAATCTGGGCGTAAATTATCCGTATAATACTTCATGGCAATGTCAGCAGCAGTGCTACTGTAATCATCCGCATAAGGACTACCTTGGCTACCATCTTCGTTAGAGATACCTGAGACGGTTTGGTTTTGTGCGAAACCATCAGTGAACAATAAGTGAAAGTTTTTTTGGCATGAAGCAATAATTGGTGGGTTATTATTCGTTCTTTTTAAGTCTTCAGATGCACTAGCAAAAGCCGAGCGTAATGGTGTTCCTCCGGAGCGTACATGTTGGAAATGATCATCTAAAAATTGCTGTTGCTGAGTATCTAAATCCAGCATATTAACCGTTCTGTTATTGTTGAACCAGGTTAAACCAACACGCAAACCGTTTAGTCCTTGAAAAGCTGCAGCTAAACCGCCACGCATGGCTTGGTGACGTCGTCGGTAGTAGGTAAACCAATTTGCAAAATTTTGCAGTTCTTGGGTGTAACTACGTCCTGAGGGATAATCGGTACGGGTCGGTTTTATTTCTACGCGTTCCAAACAAGAGCCGTCGGGGCCAATGGCATCAATACCATCAAAAGCACTATGGTTTTCTAGAAAATCTCGATAATACTGAGGATCGATATCTGTTGAGCAATCTCTAGTTATGAGGCCCGCATCATCATTGGGAGGCGATGTATAACTAATTGTACCGGAGGGCGTTAAACTAGCATCTGAGGTAATAAGAATTTGATCGATTCCAGTTCCATCTTCTCGGGAACGTAATTTTAAAATTTGGCTAGTGCCAGTTAAGTCAGCAGCAGCCCAACGTTCCCATTGCCAGTTGCTACTTTGTGAGTGGCCATCTCTCCAACGATACCAATATTCACCGTTGGGTGTAGCCCATTGGTTGCCATCGTCTGGAAAAATAGACGTTGATGTATAATTTTGCAAGTTGACATGCACAGAATCATCACTTCCCGATGGCATGTAAAAACGAAACCAGATATAGACTCTGCCTGTTGCATTAAAATTATAAACATAACCTCCATCATTGAGAGGAAAATCATAAGATGTTTGTTGCGCATCTATCCAAGAATTTTGAGAAGCAGAATCAGCTAAACTGCCAGAAGTGATAGTATTAAAATCCAAACTATTTTCAGGAGTTCCGTTTTCGGCTTCGATAATAATATTCCCTGTAACTGGTATTTCAGTCGTGCTAGAAGTTGAGACAGCCGAACTTTGATAGGTATAGGTTCCTGATGTTTTTTTAACCCAATAAGTCGCTGGAAAATATTCAATTGCGACTGCATTAGTGCTACTGCAGCGCGTTCCTGTGTCGCTACAGATCATATCCGTATCAGAAATATTGAAAGTCCATCCACTATCATTACTGTAAATCGACTGGGTTAAGTCCAGAGTAAAGCTGGTGTTAAAAATAGGATCGTATGGCGCTGCTGTTGGATTAACATCGCCGAAGCTCCATGTGGTTGTCGTCCAAGTTGGCCATGGACGATATTCAACGTTAGGATCGTAGTAGGCTCTGTTCCATTCTGAACTACGTGCAAAAGCATAAGCGCGAACTGGAGCAATAGCACCATGCCCACTTGAACTTAAGCGTCGACCATTGTAAGAACTGCTGGTTCCATTAGGAAATAAATAAACGTATTTGAGGCTGGTAGTTTTGTCGTTAGGAATACCGTTGGTATCAACAAAAGAATTCGTCGTGGTATTGTACCAAAAGCCTCCATCATTGGTACTAGCGGATGTTTCAAAATCCATACTACCCGAATCGTCAATAGTCAGTACAATGTTGGGCTTTACTGTATCACCAAGGAAAAGAGGCGTGTTTGATAAGGCATCAGCATGTGCAACACTTAACAAAGACAGTTGGCTGAAGACTAAAGCAGAATAACTGCTGTAGTTAAAAAAAGCATGGCGTTGTGACATAACACACTCCTAACGATTAGGAAGCAAAATTGAAATTTCTGTAGTATTGGGTTCAACGTCCATAAGTTAAAATCGCTTACCGTAAAAGCTTGTCAGAATTCGTTGCGATGTCCCTGATTTACCTGTGCCCCTGGCAACTATTCGAAACCCACTGACATTTCCAGCGCCAACACCAGACCCGTAAGTTGTAATATTGATAGAATCGGCACTTCCATCATCAATGGTTCCCAAGAATTCAATGAAAAAGCGAGGTTGTTCCATCACATCGGGTATCTTGTCGCTAACCTCAACGGAGTTGGTACCTGCCCACGTAGCAGCATTGTAAATATCGGGAGCTCCACCCGTAACATAAAGGCCATTGGGGCTTGTAGTATCACCCGTAAAACCTGAAGAGTTTACTAGGCCTTCGAGAAACTCTTCCCCCTCTCGTAAAGCAGATTCCGCAGATTCCAAGGCAATGTTTGAGTCACGAACAGCACTGGTCATTTTTTCTTGCATGATCGTACTCTGCATACCAGAAACCGTGATAATGGTGAGTACTAGCAAAATGATAAGGCTAGTAATGAGTACTGCGCCTTTCTGCGTGTGTGGAGTGTGTAAGTATTGTAACGTTTTCATAGTGATTTCCCTATTTATATCATGCGATTACGTATTGAAATGGTCATCGTATAAGCGCGTCGTAAACGACGATCGTTGGTTTCAATAGTAGCAGAAGCCGTTGTGTCTTCTGCCGTCCTTTCTTCCCAGTTAAAGCGATGGGGCTGTGAGCCATCAGTGATATTGTCGCTGGTTGATTGCAACAGCAAATTGACTTTAATGCTGACAACATTTTCCATATCCAAGTTAGGGTTGTTCGCCTTGAAATAACGGTTAGCAGAATTATCGTTATCTGTGTCTTCACCATAAGTTATCTGCATTTGTTCAACCCCTCTGGCCAATTCAAAATTACCCTCAAAATTGTTAACCCACAGTGTTGGATGTAATCCGTCAGCACTCATGGCAATAAAATAGCGAGCAACGTGGATACCAGGAAATACCATAGCTTCAGTACCATAAACTTGGCATAAACAATTAATACCTCCACCCGAACAAACTGGTGCATTCGGGCAAGCTGTTGTTAGGTTGCCAGGGCTAACATTGCCGGTTTCATGAATGATAGAGCCATCTGTACTGACTGTTGACGAAGTGTTTTGAAAAATGTCGCCACCACGGCAGTTACTTACAAATAAAACCTGTCCTGATGTGAAGCCGTTACCTGCATCAACGGTGAGAGGAGAGCCAACATCAGCCATGCCGGCTATCAGCATTTGTCCCCCATCCTGCAAGCGTCCAACTGTAATAGAATCTGAACCGTTTAAACCGTCACCCTCAGTGCCGCTGATTCCTTCGACATTAGTAAAATCATGAAGATTTGCATCATAAGCACTTGATGATGGGTCTAAATGGTTAACAAAATCATCTATATCCTCCGCGCATCCCCAGTAATCTGCTTTGCGTATTTCTCTAGCAATAAACTCCATAGCCAATCTGCCATTATCCTGAATTTCAGATAAGGCTTCTTGCATACGCGAAGACTGTCGATTAGCTGTAAGAATTTGCACCAAACCAAAAATCAACACCAATCCAAGCGTTAAACCTATCATGGTTTCAATTAAAGAAATGCCTTTTTGATGGTGAGTTTGAGAAAAATGACAATACATTTTCTTTGATTTTGAAGAAATCATTTTATTCGAGTTTAAAGAGTACATTGGTCTAAGGTGAACATGGTTATTGCTAATAATGTTAAGGTTTTATCACAATTGAATGTGACTGCGTATTGACTTTCAATTGTCCTGCGTTATTGCCATCAGCATCTGCTTTATGATCTTTTTCACTCCATGAAACTGTTATTGTGTATTCGTTACCATTTCTGAGTACACTTCCTTCACCCTGTGGCAATTCAAACGATAAGTTCTGCAACCAAATGAACGCATCGTAATTTGCTAATTGCTGTGCGGTACAACCTGTTGTGGTTGATATGCAATTAGGGTTTGTGTAATTGTTACTGCTTTGAATGTCGTTGTAATGACCGTCTTCATAACCTGCTCGATTGGCCCTAATGCTATCAGCCATGGCATTAGCTTGTATCGTAGCAATATTGCGGAAATGCGAATTATTACTGTGAGATAAACCTAAGGATTGAATGCTGGCGAGGCCTAAGAGACCTACTGATAAGATAATTAAAGTAATCAATACTTCTAAGAGTGTAAAACCATGGTAACAAAATCTTGTTTTCTTTTGAGTCCATATGGTTTTGCAATTTTGGTAACTGCTTTTCATCGATGATACCTTCTTACCTTTCGTAACTTGCTTACAGTTTAGATGAACTTATTAGCTATCGCTGCTACAAGGATGGTCTTCATCCAAAGCTATGCGCCCAGATTTTAATAGAGTGATTTGACGACCTTTATCGCCAGATGCTGAGCAAACAGTAAAGACTTCTCCATTAGCACTTAAAAAACCATCGGCTTTAAAAGTAATTTCACTGAGGTTTACTGTGGCGATTTGCAAAGTAGCGTGATCGATATTGACTTTTTTGAGCACTTCACTCGGTGATTCAACACTATAACCATTGCTCCAATCATTGGTACCTGATGTGGTTTTTAAGGTGATAGATGCTCCTCGCCTTATCGCTTCCATACGAGCGTAATTTAGAGAGTGTACGATATCGTTAGATGATGAAGTAATTCGGTTAGATCTGACCGTTTCTTGGAAGCTTGGTACACCAATCGCCGCTATCACGGCTAAAATTGCAATGGTTAGGAAAAGTTCGATGAGTGTAAAACCTTGAGTATTTTTTCCGAGGCTATTATGGCCTTTTCGTGTGAAGCAAAACATTTATTCACCGTTTCTAAAAATTTAAGTAGCTTGTACAACACAGTATTGTGAGAGGAGAGTTGAACTGCCAGGGTTTTTAGAACAATTGGAGTTATTATTCAGACAGTTGGTGAAAAAATAGAGTAAGAATACAAACAACTGAATAATAAGAGTTTTTTGTGAGGATAAGCGCGTTTAATTGTGAGATAAAGGGTGTTAAATTTTTAGGTTCTTCTGAAAAAATTGGGGCTAATAACCTTAATGAATTAATCCAGTTCTGGTGAGTTAGGCCCTAAGGCGCCATAACGTTGCAAATGTTTGGCGATAGTCTCAGCAAATAATTTGTAGCCTTTGCTGTTGGGGTGAATTTGATCGCTCTTGAGCTTCGAGTCAGATAAAATCTCACTCATAATATTTTCCACCAAGGGGATCTGTGTGGACTCTGCTACTTGCTGATACAAAGGATGATCAGATAAAAATAAGCCAGGCTTTGGTACCGCCACTAAAATTACGGATGCGCCATGCGATTGAATGACTTCAATCATGTGAATCAAATTTTCACGAGTGATTTGAGAGTTTTGTTTTCTTAGAAAATCATTTCCACCATGCATTAATATTACTAAATCGGGATTAACTGTTCTGAGCACACCCGGTAAACGTGCTAGTCCTTGTTGTGTTATTTCTCCAGATTTACCTGAATTAATCACATTGATATCTACAAGCTTTTCAAGAATTTTTGGGTAGGTTGCATTTGAAGTGGCCCCAACGCCTTCTGTCAAACTATCTCCAAATGCTAAGATGACGCTCGATTCATGCAAGCTGTTTAACTGTATTTCGGGTGAAGATGTACAGCCTAGTGTGAATATCAGTATAAAGAAGGTGATTATTTTGATGTTATTCATGTTTTGATGGTTTTTTTAACTCTAAGCCCAGTTCAATACCTCGCCAGCGAGCATAGTAGGTTCCGCCAATGAAAGTTGCACTTGATAGGAGCAGCTCGATGAGATGTGCAAACCAAATAGATGGCTCTAAATATAAATTCATAGCAGCTCGGCAGATGTAGATGCTGACGATAAAATTTCCCCAAGCAAATGTGTAAGGATTTCCACGAATGATACCACGAAGAGGAAATATTAAAGGAAGCAACCAAATGGCAAGAGAAATCATTTGAAGTCGAGCGTTATCAAACGAATGAACGAATAAGAGATTAAAAGCGATGACTACAATTAAAATAACATAGCTCAAACCAGCAAGTTTTAAGCTTTTTGCTGTATTGGGCGCAATGGGTGTTGATACTGACTCTGTCATTTTGGCCTCACAAAAAATTATGAATTTTTTAACGATGACGCAACTTGTGCTAATCGTTTTCCCTGATAAATGCACATGGCGCGTTCATCCGTATCGACTTGACGTTGGCTATCGGTGCCCGCAAGATGACTACATCCGTAAGGCGTACCGCCACTTTGTGTTGTCATTAAATCTGTATTTGGATAAGGCAAGCCTAAAAGCATCATTCCTTGATGAAAAAGGGGAAGCATCATACTTAACAAAGTCGTTTCTTGCCCTCCATGTAAGCTGCCAGTGGAGGTAAAGACACACGCAGGCTTCCCGTTCAAATCACCTGATAACCAGATATCTGAAAGTTGTTCCAAAAAATATTTTAAGGGTGCTGCCATATTACCAAAACGAGTTGGGCTGCCTAATGCTAATCCATCACATTGAATAATATCACTTTTTTGAACATAGGGAGAGCCGCTCTCTGGAATTTCAGATTCAATCGCTTCTGTCGTTTGTGATACGGGTGGAACGCAACGTAAGATGGCATTAGCGCCGTCAATTTGTTCTACACCACGAGCGATAAGCTGCGCCATTTTTGCAGTATTGCCTTGTCGAGAGTAATAGAGAACTAAAATGTTAGTCATGTGACTGGCCTAGTTTTTATATACAAGCGTTTGGATGATGTGAGAGAAACTATTGCTTAAGAAATTTATTAACGTTTTCCGGTGGTCGGCCTATGATTGCCTTTTCTTTCAGTGTGACGATGGGTCTTTCAAGCAGTTTAGGGTATGTTGCGATGGCTTCGATAACCTCTTCGTCAGTGCTGGTAGTGTTTAGTTTTGCGACTTTATAATCATTTTCTTTGGTACGAAGAATGTCATGGGCTTTCATACCCAGTTTTTTAACTAAAGTTTTTAGATCGTCTTGGCTCAGTGGTGTTTTTAAGTATTCAACAATTTCTGGTTCAATGCCCGAATCCCGGAGTAACTGCAAGGTTTGACGGCTCTTTGAGCAACGCGAGTTATGGTAAATGGTAAAAGGTGAATCTTTTTGTATGGCCATGTGTGCTCTACGGTTCGTGTATAGGTTTTAGAATTGGGATGAAACTTTGATTTTATATCAAGATTACTCATCAAATACGAAGGAATAAATCGACTACTATTTATGAGTGTTTTAATCGCATATTTTAGAGAGTCGTTTTATTGGCGTCAATGTCTGTCATTATTTGAAAAAACGGTCTAAGAGACAAATCATGCTTATTTTGATATTGGTTAATATTCAGCTTCTTACGCTTAATTTTTCTCAAGAATCTTGTCATACTGCGGTTTAATCTATTCAACTTGAGGTTGATATGCCATTGATAAACGAGCAAAAATTGCACGATAGCGCATCCTGGTTCTGGATGTTTGTGAATTATCTCATACAACGCATAAGAGATGATAAGTGTTCGTTAATCGCTTCCGGTTTAACTATGACATCGGTTCTCGCTTTAGTGCCTTTGATGACGGTTACTTTTAATGTTTTATCAGCATTTCCCTCATATGCCAATGTAGGCGATGATATTAGAAATTACATTTTTGAACATTTTGTGCCGAATTCAGGGGCTCAAATCAATGTTTACTTATCGAGCTTTGTTGAGCAGGCTTCAAGGCTTAAAGCTATTGGCGCAATTGGCTTGGTAGTAACGGCATTATTATTAATGAGAACAATTGATAAGTCTTTTCATTTGATTTGGCATAACACAAGAAAACGACGGCCAATGAGTATTTTTTTAGTGTATTGGGCGGTTTTGAGTTTAGGGCCTGTATTACTTGGATTAAGTATTGCGCTGACTTCGTACTTCACAACATTACCACTCATTTCCTCTGCAGTTGAACAAATTGGCGGAGGGTTAAAAACCGGCCTTCCTTTTCTACTGACTTGCTTTGCATTATCGTTAATGTATTGGATTATTCCTAACTGCCCGATACGTGCGCGTCATGCCTTGGTTTCTGGGGTTGCCGCCGCGGTGTTGTTTGAGCTAGCCAAAAAAGGTTTTAGTTTCTATATCACTCAGTTTCCCAGTCATCAGTTCATATTTGGTGCTTTAGCAGCCGTACCTATTTTTCTAATGTGGGTGTATTTATCATGGATGATTATTCTGTTGGGTGCTGAAGTCTGCCATGGATTAAATGCTTTTAAAATTCACAAACAAACACCTACCCGTGAGCCCTGGCTTTTAGCATACCAAATTGTAGAACATGCTTGGGTGTCTTTTCAGCAAGGAACATCGTTTTCAAGAAAATCTTTAGAAACATTGCCCTGGATGGATAACGATAGATTGGATGAAGTGCTTCGTTGCTTATTAAAGTGCCAATGGTTAATTATTGTAGATGATGAGAATTTTTTTCTTGGTCGTAGTCTCCATGGCATTACACTGTATGAATTTAGTTATACACTACCTTGGTCCATACCCAAACTTAGTGAATGTACTGACAATGATTTGAGTCAAACCACTATTGAAGTTATCACTCAAATGGATAAAGCATTAGAAGTGTCAGGCCAAAGATTTCTTATCGATACCTATCAACAAATCCATTCCTCGTAGCTGTTTGGTGATAGGTTATTTAATTTTTACTCATAATAAAGCACTAAAATTTGAACGGGTTCACGCTTGTTTGAGAGGTTAAGCGCTTTATTGTTGGTATAGTGCCTCTTTTGTTTATCGATAAAAATAATGATAACTCTATGAGGTAGCAATGATTCCTTTAAGACATCTTTTTCTCCAAGGGCTTAAACTTATCTTATGTTTCGAAAAAGTTTTTTGTGCTGTTTTCCTTCTGTTTATCGGAATGCCATCAGCATTTGCTGGCTTCAGCATTTCAGGTACGCAATTACTCGATAATAATGGTCAGCCTTTCATTATTCGAGGCGTCAACCACCCTCACGCTTGGTATACGGGCCAGACATCTGCAATTGCTCATATTTCATCAGTAGGTGCTAATACTGTGAGAGTGGTGTTGAGTAACGGTGATAAGTGGGTAAGAAACTCGCAGTCCGATGTGGCTAATATTATTGCATTGTGTAAACAGGCTCAGTTGATTTGTTTGCTTGAAGTTCATGATGTCACTGGTGCAGGCGAAGATTTAACAGCAGGAACTATGCAACGTGCTGCTCAATACTGGGTTGATATCAAGGGGGCGCTACAAGATCAGGAAGACTATGTTCTTATTAATGTGGCTAATGAACCTACAGGGAATGGACTCGATATAAATCGTTGGATGACTGAGCAAAGCTTGGCCATCCAAACACTTCGAAATGCGGGTTTGAGCCACACTCTGATCATTGATGCGCCTAACTGGGGTCAAGATTGGGAAAATACTATGTTGCGTCATGCCTCTGAGGTAGCTCAAATGGATCCTTTAAAGAATACGATGTTCAGTGTGCACATGTACGAAGTTTATCAGGATTATCAAAAAGTAAATGATTATGTAACAGAGTTTTTAAATGTACATAAACTGCCGCTATTAATTGGTGAATTTGGGCAAGATCATCAGGGGTTTTTTGTCGATGCAGATTCTATCATGCGTGTTGCTGAACAAAATCAAGTAGGCTACCTTGGATGGTCTTGGTCAGGAAATGGGGATTGCTGTCGTGCATTGGATATTGTTAACAATTTCAATCCGGAGAGTCTCACTGTATGGGGCGAAAGGTTGATTCATGGTGTTCATGGTATAGCGGCAACATCCCATAAAGCCACTGTATACACCGGCGTGATTAATCCGCCGCCAACGAATGGTGGTGGTAACGACAATGTAACTGATAACCCTGTTATTCCTGGTAAAATTGAAGCAGAAGACTATGCTCGTTTCTTTGACACCACATTAGGAAATACAGGGCAGTCTTACCGAGCTGAAAATGTTGATATTGAAGCAACCACTGACCTGGGTTTGGGTTACAACCTTGGTTGGATTGCTGAGGGCGAGTGGTTAGAGTACGATTTTACCGTAACAAACACAGCTGACTATATCATCGATATTCGTTTGGCATCAGCAATCGGAGGAGGCCGTTTTAATGTATTCATTGATGGGCAACAGCTTGGCAACACATTGCCTGTCGGTATGACAGGCAGCTGGCAGTCATGGATAACAATCCCAAGTGATAAGATTACACTGAGTGCAGGAGAACATGTATTACGTGTCGAAATTTTAAGCGGTAACTTTAATATTAATTGGTTCGAGTTTAAAGAGTCAGAGATTGTGTTACCACCCAATACATCAACTATAGATGAGAGCAACAGCTGCAAAAAACAATGTCAATGGTACACCGATGCACCAAGACCATTATGCACTTCTCAAGATACGGGGTGGGGTTGGGAAAATAATCAAACCTGCATAGGCAAAACCTTGTGTGAAGAAGGCCAGTTTGGCGTAGGCGGTGTTATAAAAGTTTGCCAATAATAACGGGCAAGTATCTTACGAAACTGGTTTGAATGAACCAGCTTCGTAAGCAAAAGTATGCTGATGCTGAATATCACTTACGCATTTATCAGGAAGTCAAAAGGAGTTATCTTCAATTTCATTGGGATTATGGATAGTTTCATCAACTGTTTTATAGAAAAAACGAGTAAAGTGAGAGGTTTCGGTCGCTTTCTTTTGTGCAATAATTTGAAAGCTTTCGGAACCCACTTCAATAGTGATTTGTCGTCCTTTGTAATGTAATTTGGTACTTGAAATAAGCGTTGGCGTATACTTGCCTTGAATCTTCTCGCCAGAAATTAATAAAGCGCGGTGTGAGTTTTGCGCCTTGGCATGTTTGAAAAAAGGTGTCACAGTTACTGGCTGAGGGCGTCCAGGCAAAATCTCCAAACCTAGTGTTGTGCCTTGACCTGGCACTTGCTTCAACCACCGAACTATACACATTGTCCATAACATGGTGTTACTTTCGTGCTTTACAGGACGAAAGGTTACCAGTTGCCCGACTTCCAACCCTTGTGTTTCTGGTTTGAAGCGATGTACACAGAGACCTTTTGCAGAAGCATTAATCGTTTCCCATCGACTGATGTCTGCATTTTCTTGTACCGTTTTCTCCTCGTTTTGAGGCGTTTCTCCAATTGAAGGTAATTGCTCTATAGAATCAGTTTGACTTAAAGTGTCATATTGCATGAATAGATGGTAAATATTTTCTAAGCCCCAAACAAGTTCAATTAATTTTTGCGAGGGTTGGCGTTGATATTGTCGAACGATGTGTTTGTCCCATCGTTTCGATAGCTCTGTGAGTAATCGTTTTGCGCGTTTGACTGTGATCGTATCTCGAAACCCGGGTTGTGGTAACTGTTGATGCTGTTCAAGGGTTTGCAAGTGCATTTGAAGCTTTACTAACAAATCGGTAGTTTGCAATGTAACCATTTTCTGAGTGTTCTCAAAAACATATTCTCTAGAAACATAGGTAGGGGGTTTGTCAGAATTCAAATCGGCACAAAAGTGTTGTTTATCCTGTACTGGCTTTTGGTCAAAGGCTAAGGCACTTAAAAAAGTGTAGTGTTTGAGATAATGATAGACATCCCAGAGGTCACCTGGCTCAAAATGATAAGGGCTAGTGACGGCAATTAAAAGAATACGCTTAAAACTTAGCTCAATGTTACTTAGCAACGCTTCGCCGTTGTTTAAAGGTATATCGAGGTCATCGAAAGACTTGACATGGGCATAATAGTAAATTTGATAGAGTTCACGCCAAATAGCGTTAGGGACCTGTTCATAGGTTACATAATGATTGAGCAGTGTTAAGCCTAAATAATGGATTGCCCAATTAAATTGCTGAGCTTGTAATCGTTTATAAGATAGGCGCAGGATAACGTTTTTTTGAATACTCTCAGCACAGAGTTTCTTGTAACCAAAAGCCATTTCTTTAGTGAGCGTTTTAAGTGACAGGGGAAGCGACTGCGTATTTGAGCCTGACTGAGATTCCAACAAATACACGTCAAAATAATAGCTTTGTATCATTCGATAAGGTGGGTTTAGAACTTCCATGAGTGGAGCTCTTTCTCGCCAAGATAGCTCTGTACGATTTAAGCGTTGCACTTTTTCAAGAAACGCACTGAGTGCTTTATCCATTTGCCCAAATGGTAAATTGTCACTCCAAGATTGCAATGCTCCCGGTTGCGTTTCTACAAGAAGACGTTGACCTTGTTGAACGCCAGGATAAGTTAAGTTCAATGACACCATGAGCTTTCTAGTTTGCGACTCAATATATAGCTTTACCTATACAAAAGTTTAGACTAATTGATTAATACTGGATAATTGGATTACTTGATACTCCAGTAAATTATTGAAAGCTCATTTGTGGAATCCATCAAAATTAGCTTAAGACTGAAGCCAAACTCATTTTGATTGTGAGTGATCACTTATGAAAGGATTCAACCTTTAAATATAAGAATTTGTTTTTTTTGAAGAAATCAAATAAAAAGTAATTTTTTGAGACAAATAGTCAATTTAACGAAAAAAAATTGACTATTTTTGTTTAATACTGGCAATTTTAGTGACTATTGGGCTAAAGTGCAGACTCATAAAACATTGAATAGAATGAATGGTCACAATTGTTGAGAGAAGTATTCTCTTCACCTTGCCTCTTTAAATCCTCATGAATAATGTGGAGTCAAATCTGTGCAGTTTAAAGCAAAATGCTTTTGGCGTCTGTTGACAATTTGGTGTTTGAGCACCAGCTTAGTTGACGCCACAACGTTAGTCTTGTCGGAGAAGCAAGAAACGCCTGAAAGTACCAACGAAAAGAACAATGACCAAAAGAAAGATAATCCTTTTTATGAACCCGAAGTTCTAAGAAGAGAATTCATCGAGCCACAGTTTGATACCGAAGACTGGGAAATCGGTGTATTCGTAGGTTCATACACCTTCGAAAATTACGACGCCAAATTTTTATCAGGCTTTAGAATTAGCCACCATTTAACTTCGCGCGTCTTTATTGAGCTCAATGCAGCTGCAAGCAAACTTGATGAATCACAAAGAACTCAGTTGGGTTTCGAATCAAATCTTATCAATGAAAATATTGAAATGTATAATTTGTCCCTGGGTTTTAATGCGGTCAACGGTCAGGCATTTATTTCAGAAAATTGGGCTTTTAACAGTCAGTTGTACGTGGTTTTAGGTTTAGGTACTACGGCTTTTGACATACAAACACGTATCAGTGCAACTGAAGTCGAAATATCAAAGGAATTCAATGACACCTATCGGTTTGGCTTGGGGTATCGTGTTTATTTGCGAGATTGGATAACAACCTACTTTGAATTTAGTAATTATGTTGTGGACACAGAGCAATTAACCTTTGATGGCAATGCGAATAATATGGGTTTTGCTTTAGGCTTTTCTTTTTTCTACTGATTCACTTCGAAAAGGAAGTAACCGTGATTAAAGCGTTAATATATGTATCAATTTTTCTGCAAGGGAGCTTTTTAAGTACTTCGGTTTATGCAGAAGATTCAGCTGAAACGACGTCAAGTTTGAACAACGAATTGCAGGACCTTAAGGAACAAATATTAGAACTTAATAGAGATCTGTTTATTCTTGAAGAGGATTTATTGTTTCCAGCATCAACCCAAGTTTCTGTATTTGTTTCAATGGATATTGGCATTTTATTTGAGCTAGATTCGGTTTCTTTGAAGCTCAATGATAAGAATGTGACCAATTATTTGTACACAAAAAGAGAAGTAGAAGCGTTACGTCGCGGAGGTGTGCAGCGTTTATACTTGGGTAATCTACCGACGGGAGAACATGAATTAATTGCTATTTTCATTGGCCAAGGTCCTGATGGTCGAGATTTTAAGCGAGCAACAAGTCTGCGATTTGAGAAAAATACTGGAACCAAGATGATTGAATTAAAAATTACGGATGATGAATCTAAATTACAACCTCGTTTCGCTATTAAAGAATGGCAGTAATAAAGAGATCGCAATTTTAAATGTTTTTGTTAAACGAAAATAAGCACTTAATGAATAAATTAACGCTGATCTTTTCTTTCTATCTTACGCTTGGATTTCTGCCAGGGAACTGTGTTTATGCTGTTGAGAAAAAGCCCGAAATTTTACCCTCTAAAGCAGAAATAAAAGAGCAGCAACGTAAAGCGGTTGCGGAGGAGGCTAAAATTTTTGAACCTCAGCCGGTACAAGATATTGCTTACGGATCGGTTTTGTTTCAGCATTTTCAAGATTACGATTTTAATTCGCTTACAGAAATTCTTATTGCCAGAAAAAGGGAACTTATTTTCTATCATGATGAAGAAATTGATGCTCTCCAAGGTCGGCTTTACTTTCGATATGGTTTATTAAATCGCGCAGAACAACTCCTTAATGATTTACTGCAGCGTCCAATTTTAAGCCAAACACGTGCAGAAGTATTTTACTTACTTGCTCAAGCACGCTACCAAGTGGGTGACTTTCAACAAGCTGCATCCTACTTGTCGCAATCAAGCACTGAAAAAAATCATCAATTTATTGATGACCGGCACTTACTAGGCGCGAACTTAGCCATGCGTAAACAAGATTTTGAAAGTGCAGCAAAACAGCTTGCATCAATTTCTAAAGATTCGCCTTTGGCTGGCTACAGTTACTATAACCATGGAATCGCACTGTTATCATTGGAAGAATACGATGATGCGCAGTATATGTTTGAGAAAGTTTTTCACTTAGCAGCATTCAGTGAAGTATCCAAAAGTATTGTTGATAAAACAGCATTGGCGCTCGGTTATTTTCACTTACAGCGTAACAACAGCGAGGAAGCTAGGCGTCTTTTACTTTCTGTTCGCACGAAAGGTCCTTTTGTTAGTAAAGCACTACTTGGTTTGGGATGGAGCCATCTTAATGACAAGGATTTTGAAAGAGCTTTAGTGCCGTGGTTACGATTAATTGAAATGGACAAAAGGGATTCTGCAGTACAAGAAGCTTTAATAGCGGTTCCCTATGCATACCAACAACTTGGAGCAATGCAGGAGGCTCTGGATGGTTACGTCAATGCTGCGGCCATTTTCGCTCAAGAATATGCGCACATAAGCTCCATTGTGCAAGGAGTGAATGAAGGAAAGCTGGTTCCCATACTTGAAAAAGTGGCTGAACCGAAAAAAGGCTTCCTGAAGCAACGTTGGGATAATCAAGAAATTGATATTACTTCTTCTCCAGAAAACTTTTATTTGTCTGAAATGTTTTCTGATTATGAATTTCATAATACTTTTCGGGAATATCAAGATATCAAGCATTTACGTGCTTTACTCACACATTGGGAAGAACAAATTCCTATCTTTCTTGAAATGATGACCCTCAATGAAACCTTTTATAATGAAAAAAAACCGCTAGTCGATACTGCTTTAGAAGATAATGATGAAGAGTTGTTTGAAGAAAGCTTAGGGAGTTTGAGAGATAAGTTTCGTTATGCTTCTCGACGTAATGAGGCGGAAGAGTTGGCTAATTCAGTTGAAAAGAAGCATATTGATACCGTTGCTAAACTCAATACGTTTTTTGACAAGATTCCACCTGATCAAATGAATGCGGAGCTGGCTGAGAAAAAACTCAAATTACGCTTTCTACAAGGTTATCTTTACTGGCAACTACAAACTAACTTTCTATCTCGACAATGGACAGCAAAGAAAAGTCTACAACAAGCAGAAAGCGCTATGGCTGAACTTCGTTCTCAAAAGCAACGTCTAGTCGAATCACATCAATTTGCGCAGTCTCGTTTCCAAGGCTTTGATGGACAGCTTTTAGGTTACAGCCAACGCCTCGATAAACTTAAACAAGCCATCTTCATTCTTGAACAAAAATATGAAACTCTCTTAAATAAAATGGCGATCTCTGAGCTCAAAGAGCGCCAACAAATCTTGAGTCAATATCAATTGCAAACAGATTTAGCTATAGCTCGATTGCATGATAAACGTCTAAGAGTCATAGAACAAAAAACGGACACTACAGAAGCCGTTCCCACTGTAAGTTCAGACGAACCAGTAATGCCTCAAGAGCAACAACCAGGAGAAGAACAATGAACGTCTTCCAGCGTTGTTATCTTATTCTTATCGCTGTGAGTTTTCTCTCATCTTGTGGTGCTCTGTCTTTATTGGAGCAACAAAAAAGGGCATTAATGGACGAAGAGCCTATCGCTTTAGGCGATGCTCACGATGATGAAGTCCTCGGTGATGTGATTGAAGGGCGAGTCACGGTACAAAAAAGTGAAATTACGCAGTTAGAAATTAGCAAAGCGGTTAAAAGCTACGAGCAACTTCTACAACAAACAACAAGCAAACCTGTTCGCTCGGAAGCTTTACGTCGCTTAGCTGATTTAACCATGCGGCTTGCTGAGCAAAAAGAAATCGAACTTTTAGATGGTAAAACAGAGGCTGAACTTGATGCAGATATCCGTAATGCAACTTATGAAAAAGCCTTAGCACTGTATTCGCAACTACTCGAAGAAAATCCGAATTATTATGATATTTCTAATGTGAAATATCAAATGGCGAAAGCACATCAGCTGGCAGGCAAAGGCACAGAATCTTTACAAGTGTTAGATGCCATTGCCGAAAACTATCCTGAAAATGCACAAATTGCCGAAACACATTTTCGACGAGGTGAAATTTATTTCAATGGTAAACAGTACCGAAAAGCACTTATTGCTTATAAAAAAGTGATTACAGACTTTCCTGACTCACCTTTTTATCGTCAATCTATCTACAAACACGGTTGGTCATTGTACAAAGCTAACGATTTTGACTTAGCTTTGATCGACTTTTTTGATTTACTCGAAATTTTGTTAAGTGATCGTAAAAGTGGCGATGTTTCTCCTCTAACTCGAGATTTAACCGCTGATACTTATCGGGTGATTAGTCTGTCATTTTTCCAGTTAGAGGGCTCTGAAAGCATTAAAGACTGGTTTCGTGAAAAAGGTGAGAAGGCTTATGAGTACGAGGTTTATCAAGCCTTGGCCAATTTAATGCTGAAAAAAGAGCAGTATGAAAGTGCTGCACAAACCTATGCTGCTTATATTGAGGAACATCCTTTTGACAGACGATCGCCAGCTTTACAAACGCGAATCATAGAAGTTTATAATCAAGGTGGCTTTCCCAGTTTAATTCTACCGGCAAAAGAGGCGTTTGCAAAAAACTATGGACGATCTAGTGAGTTTTGGCAACGCTCTGATGAAAACACACGCCAAGAGTTGTTACCATTTTTGAAACAACACTTGACTGATGTATCGTCTTTTTATCATGCAAAAGCACAAAAATCTAAAAAAGCTCAAGACTATAGAGTCGCTGCGAGTTGGTATCGTGAGTATATCTCGACCTTCCCTAAGGGGCCTGATACGGCTAGAATTCATTACTTACTGGCAGAAGCTTTGTTCGATGGTAAATTTTATACAGAAGCTTTAGCACAATTCGAAAAAATTGCTTACGACCTAGAAGCTCATCCACGAAGAAGTGAAGCCGCTTATAGCAGTTTAGTCACTTACCAAGAAATTATTAAACAACAACCTAAAACACCACCACAGCGTAAAAGTGAGTGGGAACAAAAATTTGTGGTAGCTAGTAAGAAGTTTTCACAAAGTTTTCCAACAGAAAAAAATGCTGCTAGTGTTTTGTCGAATGCAGTCGAATTACAGTTAACCCTAGGTAATTTGCAAGGCGCTTTGGTCACAAGTCGTTTATTATTGACGCAACAGCCAAATACCACAGCTGTTATGCGGCAAAGAGCTCAAGCTGTTGTCGCTAATGGCGAGTTCGATCTCGGTAACTTTGTTGCGGCTGAAAAAGAAATTGATAAAATGTTATCCGATCCTAACTTGAAACCTAAAGATCGTGAGAATTTTATCGCTCGCCAAGCACAAGCCATTTATAAGCAAGGAGAGTTGGCTAAAAAAGAAGGTAAGTTACAAGAAGCTATTAATCACTACTTAAGAGTGCCTCCTTCCAAAGTGAGTCCAGAAACTCGCAAATCAGCACAATTTGATGCAGCAACTTTATTGTTAGATACCAAGCAGTGGCAGCCAGCAATAAATGTTTTAGCTAATTTTCGCGGTAGTTACCCCAAAGACCCTTTACAGCAATTTGTTCCTGAAAAGCTTTTCAAGGCTTATGAAGCTTTAGAGCTTTGGCCGCAAGCTGCATCTGAATTAAAGCGTATTGCCGATCGAGAGAAAAAAGGTAGTGAAGTACAAAGCGCCGCTTATTGGCAAGTTGCTGAGTTATATGAAAAAGCAAAACAACCTCAAAATGCTATAGCAGCTTACAAGTTTTATGCCAGGAATGTTCTCAAGCCTGTTGAGCAAAATGTAGAAGCGAAATATAAATTGGTTAATCTCTACATCCAGCAAAAAGAAATTTCTAAAAGTGATTTTTGGCGTAGAGACTTAATCAAGATGTATCAAAAATTAGGAAAAAAATCGCCAGAACGCTTGCGTTTTGTTGCTGCGGAGTCAGATATTTATTTTGCTCAAGGCCTACTTAGACAATACAAGTCAATACGTTTAACTCAACCTATAAAAAACTCTTTGGCGCGCAAGCAAAAATCAATGCAAGCGCTTCTAAAAGCCTACGGTAGAATTTTAGATTATGGTGTGGCTAAGTTTCGAACACAAACTAGTTATCAAATTGCAGAAATTTATACGGATCTGGCAAAAAGCATTTTACAATCCCAGCGTCCAAAAGGTTTAGATGCTGATGCTCTTGAGGAGTATGAATTCGTTTTGGAAGAACGCGCTTTTCCATTTGAAGAAAACGCAATTGAAGCTCATGTCAAAAATATAGAAAATACACAACTGGAAATTTATGATGATTGGGTTAAGAAGAGTTTCAAAGATTTAAAAACCATACAACCTGCTCGCTATGACAAACCGGAAAATAAGGTGCCTTATGCCGAATCGGTATATTGATATGTTGAATTATCACGCAATACGTATTTTTACGGTTATAAGTTTTTTATTGATATTCTCCGGCTGTAGCAGTTTACGTACGATGATACCCTCTTCATCTCCTGAAGAGTTGTTAGAGCCTATTCAACCTCAAGAGGAAAGCTCTCTCTTGAGTCGTCCGGTTGCCCCTGAGTTGCAGGCGGTATTTAGTGAAGCTTTAATTTATATGCAGCAAAAGCAATATCAGCAAGCAATAAATGCATTTACAACGATTTTACAAAATTATCCTGATGCTTCAGGCGCTTCACTGAATATCGCTATTGCTTACCAGCATCTGCAAGATCTTGAAAAAGCCTTGGAATATGTGATTCAAGCTACCCAGAATAACCCTAAGAACTACATCGCTTTCGATGTTAAAGGGCAGGTATTGCGTGAAAGAGGTGAGTTTAAGGCTGCAAAACAAGCTTATGCAACAGCTATAACGATCAATAAGTCTTATGCTAATGCATACCTCAATGCCGGAATACTTGCCGATTTGTACTTACATGATTTTGTTGCAGCAAAAAACTTTTATCAAGAATATCTCAACCTTACAGGTCAACCTAACAAAAAAGTTGAGGGTTGGATCATAGATTTAAATCGAAGAATTAAGTAAAAAACACTCTTTGAAAGCTTTGTTTTTCATTGTTTTGTATTATTGAATACCGTGCTTGATTTCAAGAACAGGAGATATATCAATAACATGAAAAGTTATTCTTTTATGCATCAATGCCAGATGGTTATAACACTATGGTTTGGCTTAATCGTTTTTTCACTAAAGGCTGATGATCAAACGTCTAAAATTGACAATGAGCCAGTTAAACAAGAGAAAATTAATGGCACTCCTAGTTTAGGTATGAGCATTATTGGAAGTAAAGAAATGCCAACGGTGCTTTACATTGTACCGTGGAAATCTCCGGAACCAGATAGCGAAATGCCTCTAGTAAGTCGTGTTTTAGATGAAGTTTTCAAGCCCTTAGAGCCCGAAGTATTTGAACGACAAGTAGGCTTTCATTATCAGCTAATCAACCAGAAAACTAATATCAAAGAGTAGTTAGGTTGAGAGTGGGTACAGGATTTTATTATTTGCGAATGTTTTAACGTTTTACGCTATGCTCGATGAATTCGCGATAGGATTTTCATTGGGCGAAACTCGGTAAGTATCTTTTGAGTCAATTAAAGAAACAGGAATCAAAGCATGTATAACTCAGTTGTTAGCTTCTTCCAAGATGGTGGAGCTTTTATGTATCCGATAGCTATTGTTTTTGCTATTGGGCTTGCCGCATCGATCGAGAGATTTATTTATCTTAATGTGACACGTGCTAAAAATAGAATTTTTTGGAATCGGCTGACTCCTGTTTTAACCAAAGGTGATATTCGCCAAGCTTTACAAGCTTGTACAAGTTCTGATACCGCCTTGGGACGCATTATCGCTTATGGATTATCTATTCTGGACAAAGAACATCAAATTGAAGATGTTGAACGTGCTATGGAAGAGGGCATGCTAGAAATTGTACCTCGTCTTGAAAAACGCACACCTTACATAGCCACCTTGGCTAATATTGCCACTTTGCTAGGGCTGCTTGGTACTATTATGGGCTTAATCACGGCTTTCACAGCAGTTGCTAATGCTGATCCAGCAGAAAAGGCAAATTTACTATCAGCGAGTATATCCGTAGCAATGAATACAACAGCGTTTGGCCTCATGGTGGCTATTCCTTTATTGCTGCTGTTTACCTATTTACAAAGTAAAACGAATGAAATTGTTGATAGTTTAGAAATGGCTTCAGTCAAAGTCATTAATATTGTGAGAAAGGCCCAAATTCATAGTGCCGCTCGTGCCGCTGCTGCTCAAAAATCAGCTACACCACGCAGAACACCTTAACAGGGAAATCTTTTGAATAGATGGGTTCTGCCAATCACACTTACTAAACATGGTTTAGGCAATGTTTAGGTCGTTGAATTTAATTGGAAAAGATCTATGTCTCGAAGAGCGCTGAGAAGACACAAGCGTCAACAAGATGCTGAACTCAATATCACAGCATTCATGAATCTGATGGTTGTGCTAGTGCCATTTCTTTTATTGAATGCAGTATTTTCGCAAGTTTCTATCCTAAAAATGAATTTGCCAAATATCAGTGATGAGCCACCTAAAGAAGACCCTAAAAAACCACCTTTGGTATTGGAAATCATTGTGGGTGCAGAAGGTTTGATCGTAAACGATCGAGAAAGTGGTCCATTAACTCGCATTCCTTTACAAAGGGAGCTGCATGATTTTAAAAAACTTAATGAATTTCTCGTTTCGATAAAATCTCGATTTCCAGAGATCACGTCTGCAACTATTTTGTCGCAAGAAGACACTAGCTACGAAACTATTATACAACTGATGGATGCTGCAAGATATTCTGAAAGTATCGATGCTGATGGAACCTCGACATTTTACGAGTTGTTTCCCGGTATATCCATTGGTAGTGCCCCTCAGTAAGGAGTGATTGAATGAACTCGTCTCGCCGAGCCAATCGCATGGCTCGTAGGCATAAAAGAAACAAAGTGAATGGCTTAAACTTGGTGTCTTTGATGGACATTTTTACCATTCTCGTATTTTTCTTGCTGGTAAACTCATCCAATGTAACACAATTACCCAGCACCAATGCCATAAAACTTCCTGAATCTTCTGCTGAAGCGTTGCCAGAAGAGACTCTGGTAATTATGGTAAGTAGCGACCAAATATTAATTCAAGGAAGGGAAATTGCGAGTGTGAAACAAATTACTCGTTCTGATAATGAAATCATACCGTCACTACTGCAAGAATTAAAATTACAAGAAGAGAATCGCATTATTTTACCGGGTGACGATCCTAACAAGCCCGGTGAAGTGACAATTATGGGGCATAAAGAAATTCCCTATAAGCTACTTCGAAAAATAATGACAACATTAAGCCAAAGCCGTTATACCAACATTTCGTTGGCGGTACAGAAGAAACCTAAAGAGGCCGCATAATGTCTTACGCAAATAGGATGAGAATTATGCCGTTATTGCCTTGGGAGGTTTCTCCTCAAGAAAAGGGGCGTTTTACTCATGTTTTACTTATCGTCCTGGCATTGACGCTACTACTGGGCATTGCTATACCTTTTTTACCGACGTTCGAGGATGATAAACGTAAGGTAGTTAAACCACCGGAGCGTGTTGTCAAAATGGTTTTAGAGCAAAAAAAGAAATTGCCGCCACCTCCCCCCCCAAAGCCTAAGGAGGAAAAAAAACCAGAACCGCAAAAAAAAGAGCCGCCTAAGCCAGAACCAAAACCGGAGCCCAAACCGGTCGAAGTCAAACCAAAGCCTCAGCGCAAGCCTCCACCCGAAAGGGCTGAGGCACGTAAACAAGCTGAACAACAAGCAGCGGTTTTTGATGCGTTGGCTGATCTGAGAACAGATGATGTTTTTAATAAAATGGCTGATACTTCAAATATTACTAACGCGGGTTCCACAGCAGTAAAAACGCAGCGAAACATTATTGGTAATCGTGCTAACCAGGGTAGTGGTGGTATCCAAACATCACAAGCCAGCCAAGCACTTGCAACAGGTAGTACCTTGGCATCAAGAGGTAGTTCTCAGGTCAGTAGCCGAATTGCAGCACAAGGTGGCGGTGGTGATGGTATTCGTAAAGCCAGTGCGTCTGGTAAAGGTAGTGAACGTAGCGATGAAAATATTCAGCTTACATTCGAGAAGGCGAAAGGGGCTTTGAATAGTTTATACAACCGTGCATTACGACAAGATCCTTCTCTTCAAGGTAAAGTAGTGTTTTATCTAGAAATTTCTGCTAATGGCAAGGTTAGCATTGCGCGAATCCAATCGAGTGACCTAAACAATCCTGAACTTGAGAAGCGTCTACTAGCAAAAGTGAAACGTTTAAACTTCGGTTCAGCCAGCGTTGCTACTTGGAAGGGAAATTATTCCGTAGATTTCTTTCCTGGCTAAATAAACTAAACGCTCTCAGAAACAATGTTTTTACTTCTGAGAGTTTTGAAAATAGTCGATTAATTCATCAATGAGTAAACCAAGAAGTCGACGATGATATTTATTTGGGACGATAAATTTTTAAGATAATTTGATTAAGTTTTTCTGCACCTATCTTTAATTCTTTAAATTCTATGGGCCGCATAATATGCAAGCTATTGTCTTTTCCCGGTTCTCCAGTTTCAATCAAATTTAAGGTTTTAAAAGATTTTAATGGCCTTCCTTTATTGTCAGTTAATAAAGCCACTTTAGGTTGAATACGAGTTTCAGAACTTTGAGAAACTACCATAGCAATAGCCCCATTATTTAAGCGAACTAAAGCCCCAGTTGGATAGATTCCAATACATTGTATAAAATCATCGACTAAATTGCCTTGAAACCAACGATTTTTTTTAGCAAATAGATCAGAAACAGCTTTGGCTGGAGTTAAAGCCTCGTCAAGATTCTTCGGATAAGTCAGTTTACAGAAGAACTCTGTTAAACCTGCTATTCGAGCGGACAAAGGTATTTCAGTTCTACTCAAATTGCGTGGAAATCCAGAGCCATCGTGTCTTTCTAAGAAGCATTCAACAGTTCTAATGACTCGGGGATTAACTTTTAAATGATTATTCAAAAGCTCCATGGTATGCGCCCAAATCTTTTCTGATTGTTTCTGTTCGGGAAGCTTTTCAAAGAGGATTTTATTGTGAACTTTAGCAACACCTATAACAGATAATATCAATGATTGAGAAATAATGCTTATTTCTTCAACCGATAAACCAAGGTGTCTACTTAACAAGCACCCAAGAGTCGCGGCACGAAATGCGTGCCCATAGTAATAATCGTCGTATTTTTTTACGGCTGACATCCACATAAATGCATTGGGGTTACGAATAATGCTTTGGGCCATTGCACGAGTAAGGGTGTTCAGTGCTTTTGTATCAGAATTTCTACCTATGCGAATGTCAATACAAACACGCTCAAATTCTGTGGAGATATCATGAAAAATCTTTTCTGATTTTTTACACTCTTTTCCCAATGAACTGGTTATTTTATAGCTCGGTTGGTGGGCGTGAAACTTGAGTGTTTGTCTTTGAGGCTGGTTTGGTTTTTTTACGGTTGTTGAAGTATTGTTGGGTTTAGTGGCAGAAGCTTTGCCAAACGTTTGTTTAACAAATGCCCTTGAGGACATTTTAGGACGTACGTTCTTTTTTAGGTTTTCGGGTTTAAAAAGGCGTGACTTATAGCGATCGATGAAGATTCGAGAACAGTGTTTATGCAATACCCCTATTTGTTCGTCATTTTCAACGACAAAACCTTGTAAAGGAAAAGGCGTTTGCACCCATGGAACATCCAATTTTGAGACAAACATCCCTTTCTTTAATTGTGATACGGGTATTTGGATTACATCAATGGCCATTATTTGTGCTCTTGCTTTATTGTTGCTTCAGAAAGCCAACTTAGTGCCAAAAAATTTCGAACTAATGATAAAAATCAAAAATGTTTTTTGTAACAAGCTTACATTGTCCTACTTTTTGACTAATAAGCAACCGCAACCTTTCGGTTTGTGGGGAAGTTCACGCTGCGTTCGGAAACTGATCACACGATCATCTTGAAAGCCTAGTCAGTATTCATGGTTTGATTGGTTTGTAATTTTTTGGAACAATAATACCAAGATAATTATTAAAAATATCCATTGCTCTATCAATCAACTTGCGTAGATAGTTCTTGATGAACCTAGCTTTTTTGTTTGATACCAGTCTTTTTAATAGAGTGTTTGATTTAAAATTAAAAATTAGCAGGGTCAAAATGGTCATTTTGAAAGGATTAAAAATAGCTGTAATCAGCTGGCTATTAACTGTATGTTTTACATCAGTAAATGTCATTGGTGCAAAATGGTATCAACAAAAAATCAACATCATGGGGACTACAGCCAAGGTTGAATTATGGTCAGAAAATGAAACTGCAGCAAGCATGGCGATTCAAGATGTTTTTGCGGCTATGGAACATGTTAACGCAACAATGATTCCTTATATTGAAACAAGCGAACTCTATAAAATTAACAAACGGGCATCTCAAATGCCTATGAAGATTTCTACAGAGCTATTTCAATTACTAGAATACGCTATTGATATGTCCCTGTTATCAAATGGTGCCTTCGATATTACTTTTTCCAGTGTGGGCTACTTATATAACTATCGAGAGCATGTTGCTCCTTCTGCAACGACCATTAAAAATCTTAAAAATGCTATCAACTATCGTTGGGTAAAACTTGAATCATCACCTCAAACCATTTTTTTCAAAAATCCCAACGTAAAGATAGATCTGGGAGGAATTGCTAAAGGTTACGCTGTCGATGAGGGAATCAAAGCCTTGAAGGCTAGAGGTATCAAACACGCTTTGGTAAACGCTGGTGGAGATAGTCGAATCATCGGGGATAGAATGGGAAGGCCCTGGTATATCGGTATAAAACACCCTAGAAATTTGAGTAAGGTTGCTTCTAAACTTCCTTTAGTGAATGTTGCTGTTTCAACCTCAGGAGACTATGAAAGATTTTTTGAAAAAAATGGTGTGAGGTATCATCATATCATTGACCCTAAAACTGGTAGTTCCTCTAAAAATTCCCAGAGTGTTACTATTATCGCCGATACAAGCACCTATGCTGATGCATTATCAACTTCTGTTTTCGTACTTGGAGTTGAGGAGGGATTGAAATTGGTTAATGGCTTAGATGATGTGTCCGCAGTGATTATTGATGCTCAAGGGAAATTGCATTATTCCGATGATTTAGTCATGCAGACACAGTAAAGAGGTTAATGTAATCGATATTTAACGCCTTCTTGCTCGGCGTAAATCGTAAATGATTTGGTCGATTTGGTCGATGCGTGCATTCACCCTCTCATCCAGATAAGGATCGCGGTTTTTACGCCGCAAAGCTCTTTGAAATTGAGCTTTTGCTCCATGGATATCGCCTAATAAGTATAAAAGTTGCCCTTGACTTTCATAAGCCTCCGCGATGTTACCCGAACGTTTCTGAGCTTCTGCGAGCAGTCGGTAGAGGCTGATTGACTCATTGTGAACATAGATATGATTGATCAATATCAATCGGGCTTTGTTAGCATTTCCTTGGCTCAAGTAAGATTCAGCAAGTGCAACGGTTAAAGGGTGGTTGCTAGGAAAAGTTTCTAGCCCTTTGTTCAAAATTTGGATCGACTCTTCTTCTTTACCTAATTGATTATTCACTCTAGCTTTATTAACGATAAAAGAAATGTTGTCGGGCGAATCTTGATAAAGCTCAGTAAGAATTTCTTCGGCTTCAGAGTATTTTTCGTTCTCATAGTAAGCGAGAGCAAGAGCAAAACGATTAGCTGGTGTTTGACTATTCCGAAAAGCGAGCTGGCTATCCACTAAATATTTTTTTAGCTGATTTTTATTCTTACTCAGCAGGCTATCAAGTTTAGCTTTAACAAACTCGTAAGAAGAAGTCGTTGCTCTATAGGGTGTGCGTGAAGAGGTAACTCTCGCTCGAGCATCGGCAATACGCGTTCTGGATAAAGGGTGAGTGGATAAAAACTCAGGAAGTAACTGATAGTATTGCGTACTTTTTTGCATTTTTTCGAAGAAGGTAACTAAGCCCATGGCATCGAACCCAGCAGATTCCAGCATATTGATACCAATTCTATCGGCCTCTGCCTCATTCGAGCGAGTATGATTAATGAGAGCTTGAGCACGACCTGCTTGGGTAGCCTGCAAAGCAGCAATACCTGCCTCTGAGTTATGCATGGCAATCAATACGCTACCTATCATACTGGCAATAGTCGGTAGACTGAGGTTGGAATTAAGTTCGGCTCTTCTTGCTAAGTGCCTTTGTGTGACATGTGCTATCTCATGAGCAATTACACCGGCTAATTCATGCTCGTTTTCTGTGGCTTTGATAAACCCTGTATGTAGGCCAATGTAGCCACCAGGTAGTGCGAAGGCATTGATGGAGGGATCATCAACTACGAAAAAGTAGAATTGGCGATTCATTGCATCGGCATTTTGGGCCACCAATTTAAATCCAAGATGCTGTACGTAAGCATTGATTTCGGGGTCATCAATAAGTGGTAAGGAGCGACGTACCTGGTACATAATTTTGTCACCAAGTTCTTGCTCTTCTTTTATTGAAAGTATTCGAGCACTACTACTACCAATGTCAGGTAAGTTAGAGTAGGCACTTGCAAAAACGCCTAAAGGGTAGAGAGATAAAAAGGTGAAAATGAAGAAATATTTTATCTCAGACGAGTAATAATGTTTTGTTTTCATATACATAGCCATTTTGTGGTATGCTTCGCGGTGAAAGTGTTTACTATCATATTGTTGTAAGTCATAAATTTCCAGACACTGAAAGAGGTCGATAGTTCAAACTCATGCTTTTTGCTGACTTCGTTTTAAGTATATAGGATATTCCGTTTTAAAAAGCCGATTAAGGCAAAAATATCCGTTTATTTAATTAGAATAGGATTCGCAACAAAACTCGTTTGAACCTATCTTAAATGACATAAATGAATAATAGAATCATTACTAGTACTATTGACGCTCGAGGGTTGAGATGTCCGATGCCTTTGTTAAAGGCAAAACAAGAGCTCAGCCGAATGAGAAGCGGCCAACTTTTAGAAATTAAAACCACAGATCCCAAGTCTCTTGATGATTTTAGGGCATATACGGATATTGTGGGTCATGAGTTGTTGAAAAGTGAATCCGAAGAAAATCATTTTGTGATTTGGGTACAAAAAAGTTGATAAAAAGGGTTAAGAGGTCCTTATGGTGAATATCTTAGTTCGATGGTTTAACAGAAACTTTTCTGATCCCCAAGCCATTGTGTTGTTTCTCATGCTGGTGTTTGGTTTTGGATTTATCATCATTCTTGGTGGTTACATGGCACCTGTGTTTGTGGCCGTTGTTTTTGCCTATTTGCTTGAATGGCCAGTTCAGGCATTTATGAAATACAAAATGTCACGTACTTTGTCTTCTAGCCTCGTTTTTTTGCTATTTATAGGCGTTTTTACACTTATTTTCCTCGTACTTTTGCCTCTTCTCGGCAAACAAATCAGTAACTTTTTTGCTAATGTTCCTGAAATGCTTTCTAAAGGCCAAGCGGCAATGGCATTGCTGCCGGAAAAATACCCAGATTTATTCAGTACACAACAAATTGATGACCTCAATAAAATGATTCGTGATGAGATAGGCAAACTAGGACAAAGTATTGTTTCCTTGTCGTTCAGCTCTATTGTCGGGCTGGTGGCGGTTCTGGTGTATCTGTTTCTGGTACCATTTATGGTATTTTTCTTTCTAAAAGATAAACACAGTATATTGCAATGGTGTTTAAAATTTCTACCCAAAGAGCGTCATATGGCCAACCGTGTTTGGGAAGAAGTGAATGAGCAGATTGGTAATTATATTCGTGGAAAAATTGTCGAAATCATTATCGTTGGTTCTATTTCATTTGTGGTATTCACTACTATGGGCCTGCAATACTCATTAATGCTAGGTCTTTTAGTCGGTTTCTCAGTTTTAATCCCTTATATAGGTGCAACAGTCGTCACAATTCCAGTAGCCTTGGTGGCGTATTTTCAATTCGGTTTTTCGGAGTGGTTTGGGTGGATTCTGTTAGCTTACACAATCATTCAAGCGATAGACGGTAATGTCATCGTACCTGTTTTGTTCTCAGAAGCTGTCAACTTACACCCTGTAGCTATTATCGTTGCTGTCCTGTTTTTCGGTGGGGTTTGGGGATTCTGGGGAATTTTCTTTGCTATTCCTTTAGCGACATTGGTACAAGCCGTTATGAGTGCTTGGGAAGATGCGAAAATGGTGGATGCCTAAATCTGTTAGCCCGGCTGTCTGTAGAGAGTTTCTGCGCGATGAAACAAAATCCAAGAGGTCAAAATATACTTGTCGTTTGACTTTGGTTGATTGCCTCTATGAGTATGAGTGAAACCGGCAGGTGCGATTACCATTCGTCCCGTTTTAGGTTGTATTTTTTTCTTTTGATAAAAGAACTCTGTTTCTCCCCCGCGTTCAACATCGTTTAGATAGTACATAAAAAGCAATATTCTATGCAAGGGCTCGCATTGTTCGCCTTGTGGGTAAATTTCAGAGTGCCAGTGCGGGTAACCTCCTTGTTGTTTCTCGTACTTTTGCGCGTTGATTTGTCCATATCGATAAAGAGCCGGTATGAGTTTATCCACTTCTTGTTTGCCCAGTTGCGCGAAATTTTCACCGTTCAGTGCTATGGGTTGCCCGGTTTTTGCGTCTGGGATGTAAGGTGATAATGACCCAACCAGTGTGAAAAAATATTTTTCCATATACTGTTTGATGCCAGGGTAGGTATGAGCTAATACTTTTTGATGAATATTTTTCCATTCAGCTTGTAAACTAATGTTGATATCGAGACTACGCTTTTTTTCGATGTCTACGCCCGCGCCTGTCAAACCTGGAGTTGCTTGACCCGAATTTTCAAAGAAACGGATAATTTCCTTACAAAAGTCTTCGGGTAAAGCATTATCGTAAATTTCTATAAAGTCGGGATTCATAGAATTAACTCCTTAAACAAACGGGTATAAACATAATTAGCTTTGTGTTATTTCAGTCAATGTATTTAAAACAGCCTCTACGTGACCTTTAACGCGAACTTTACGCCATTCAGCTACCAACTTACCTTCCGGATCGATTAAAAAAGTGCTGCGTTCTACACCCATAAACTCTTTACCATACATTTTCTTTAATTTAATAACATCATATTTTTGACAAATTTCTTCATTTTCGTCTGATAATAAATCAAAGGGAAATGCATGCTTGGCCTTAAATTTTTCGTGGGAAGCTATACTATCTTTAGAAATACCAAGAATAACTGCTCCTAAAGAATTGAAGGCTTCATAATGTTCACTAAAATCTTGGCCTTCTGTTGTGCATCCAGGAGTACTATCTTTAGGATAGAAATACAGTACGACATAATGACCTTTGAGGTTTTTCAAAGCGATTTTTTGTTCGCTCGTTGCAGGTAAGTTAAAAGCTGGTGCTCGGTTGCCTATTTTCGGTGATGGCATAATGCTGAACTCCTCGTTACGTCCAAATTAAAAATTATCTAATGTATACTGAGATTGAGAGGTTTTAGATTGCTGGCAAGAGTTTGCCAGCAGGTTTTAGTAATGTATAGGACTTAAAGTAGCGTCGAGATTATTTTCTTCGCAAAACAAAGAGAACCTTTCCTTAAGTTCAGCAATGTGGCAGCTGGTATGGATACTGAGGAGGAGTCGAATTTTGACCATAGGTGCCTCAGTAATAGGAGCTTTATAACTGTGAGAATAAAACTCCTCAATATTAATCTCATTCCCAGAAAAAAAACCAGATATTTTGGCAGAAACGCCAGGAACATCTAAAGCAATAACACGGACTGAATAAGGCAGTAATTCCGGTTGCGCCGAAATATGGTTTGTTCTCTTAGCGACAGAAGTTAAGTTTAACGACTGAGCCAATGTAGGAATAGCCGTTTCCATTTGGGTAATAGCATTCCATTCGCCACCAACCATGAAAATTGCTGTACACTCTCCCCCTAGTACAGCAATTCGACTATCGATTATATTACAATTGTATTTTGCAGCTAAATTGGCGAGTTTTTCTACAATGCCAATTTGGTCATTTCCAATTGCAGACACGACTAAATAATTGTGCATTCGTTCAACCTTATAGTTTTATTGTTCACAAATAGAATCACATTTTCTTACATTTTGCAATTATGTGACCAAAAAGCACAATTTGGCTTGTTTGGACTAATAGTAAAGCATTATATAGCCTAACTTGAGCTCTTGAAGGATTCTCTTGATTAATTTAGCAACAAATCATTTATCGCTTCTCAACATAAACTTTAGCCCAATAAAGGGTTGACTTGAGTTATCAACTGCCCATCCCTACAATAGCGTCAGTGATTTAGGAGATACAAAGAATGTTCATAGGTAATTTTGTTGCAATTGTCACCCCTATGTATGAGGATGGTGAAGTTGATTATTCTGCTCTAAAAACCTTAGTAGAATGGCATATTGAGAAGGGATCGCAAGGTTTAGTGGTGTGTGGAACCACAGGAGAAGCAAGCGCATTAAGTGAAAAAGAATACTTCCAGGTGGTAGAAAAGGTCGCGAATACAGTTAATGGTAGAATTCCCGTTGTGGTTGGTACGGGTGCCACGTCAACGAATAAATGTCTTGAACTCATTAAGCTCATCGAACCACTCAAGGTTAATGGTTTACTTTGTGTAACACCTTATTATGTCAAACCCTCTCAAGAAGGTATGAAAGCGCATTTTGAAAAAATAGCTTCTTATACTGAATTACCTATCATACTTTACAATGTACCTGCGCGAACCGGTGTTGACCTTTCCGCGGAGAGTGTTATCGAGTTGTCGAAAATACCTAATATCGTGTCAATAAAAGAAGCAACTGGTAACCTGGACAAAGCAAAAATCATAATTGACAATACTGATGAAAAATTTACTCTACTCAGTGGTGATGATGCAACTTTCTTGTCAGCCATGCAACTTGGTGCGAAAGGTGTAGTATCAGTAACTTCTAACATTTTTCCAGAACAAATGAGTCAAATTTGCGACTGGGCCTTGGAAGCAAAATTTGAAGAAGCAGGCGTTTTGAATGAAAAAATTGCAAATTTTCATGAACTCCTTTTTACAGAACCGAGTCCAACACCAACGAAATGGGTATTATTTCATATGGGTATGATTCAACAAGGTATTCGATTGCCACTGTTGCTTCTTAGCGATCAGCAAAAAACTGTCATTATAAATAGTTTAAGGCAGCTTGAGTTCGACTTAACATCACAAATAAAATAGATGCTAATGCTTAGAAAGCGTACCTTGTTTGTGTCGATGAAATCACGATAAGCCTACAATAAAATTGGAGATAAAGTTCTGTGATTAGATTTTTAGTATTCAGCAGTGTCGTTGCTGTCGGGCTTTTAGGCTGTTCTGGCTCAAAAAAAGAGCAAGCTTATGTTAATGCCAAACTTGAGAAGAAGTTAGAGTTACCAGAAGGTGGCAATGATACGAAAATAGCTGATTTTTATGTGACACCAAAGCTATCTCAGAAAGCTGAGCAATTTCCAATTGGTACCAAGCTCAATGATAGAGCACCTGTAACGATCATTCCTCTTGGAAACGATGTACGGCCAGTCTATCAAGAAAAAACTGCTGTTGTTTGGATTGAGCAAAGCGTTGAAGATATTTTACAAGATGTGGAGAGCTTTCTGAAAGGAGAAAAGATTCCATTCCAATCTAGACAAATATCACCTCAAAGAATTGAAGTGGAAACAGACTGGGTAGAACAAGATTACTCAGAGCTTCTCGATACCATTGCAAAAAGCGAAGATATTGATGAAATTCGCAACCGCTTTCGGTTTACGATTTTTGTACCCAGTGGTGAGCGTGACGCTAAACTACGAATTAATCGTATGCAAACTCAAGCCAAAGTCTCTCAAGGTTGGATAAACCTATCTGGTAAAGAGGAACGAAGCATAGATTACCTTAATCAGTTTGTTGCTAAAAGATATCAAAGTGCGCTCGAAGCTTATGAAAAAAGCTCATTTTATCAACAGAGTATTAAAATAACGATGGGATCAAATAATGCTGATGAACCTGTTTTAAAATCGAGCGCGCCATACAGAAGAACACTTATGAGGCTAGAGCAAGTACTCAATAAGCTTGGGTTTGTCATTGAAGATCGCGATTTTTCAGACGGCTTATTGGTAGTGGCTTTCGAAGGCGGTAGTTCCTCTGGTTTATTTGCCTCTCTTTTTGGTGGCGAAGAAGACAGTAGTGTAGAGCTTGCTGTGGGGACTTACCGCTTTCAAGTGACAAGTACGGGCAAAGTATCTGAGATTAAAATAATGAACGATGAGTCTGAGGTGCTACCTGCCAATATTGTGGCTAAACTACAACCTGTATTCTCTGAAGAGTTTGCTAGAAAACCCGATGGGCGCAAACCAATTTGATAGAGAAGGCAACAGAAAGTCACATCCATGATCTTCATAAGATTGTTAATTAAATCGACTTTTTAGAGCTGGCTTGAGCACATTGAATGTGGCACAATTGCGAACTTATTCACTATTCGTTATTTCATAGTGCTCTGCATCATTGAAGACCAATAGCCTTAGTTGCTAGTGCGTCAAAGTTTTAATTCAATTTTTTTAGAGTCAAATGGCTAAGCAATAAAGCTTAGCCATTTTTGATTTTAGCTCGTAAATGGGTGACAAATAATGGAAAAAAAAACTGAGCTGTATTCAGGTAAAGCAAAAACAGTTTATACAACTGACAATCAAAACTATCTTATTTTGCATTATCGCAATGATACTTCCGCTTTCGACGGAAAAAAAATTGAAAAGCTTGATAGAAAAGGCATGGTGAACAATCACTTCAACGCATTTATCATGCAGAAGCTAGAAAGTGCAGGCATTCCTACTCACTTTGAAAAAACATTAGGTAATGAAGAGTCCTTGGTGAAAAACCTGGATATGATTCCCATAGAATGTGTGGTCAGAAATGTGACGGCAGGTAGTATTTGTCGTCGCTTAGGTGTTGAAGAAGGTCTATCCTTGGATACTCCAACTTTCGAATTTTTCCTAAAAAATGATGCCTTGAGTGACCCCATGGTGAATGATTATCACATTCGTGCCTTTTCATGGGCCTCCGACGAAGAGGTGGCCAAGATGAAAGAGTTAACTTTCAAAGTTAATGATATCCTCAAAAAACTTTTTTCGACAGCAGGGCTTGTATTGGTGGACTATAAGCTTGAATTTGGCCGTTTTGAAAACCAAATTTTATTAGGTGATGAATTTACACCTGATGGCTGCCGGATATGGGATAAAGAAACGGGGAAAAAACTAGACAAAGATAGATTTCGACAAGGTTTAGGTGATGTCGTTGAGTCTTATGAAGAAATCGCTAATAGAATTGGAATATCAATACCAGAATAATCAACTATGGAGAGCTACAAACTTTGTGTGGCTCTTTGTTGCCTAAAAACATCGCTCTTTAAAGATGGATTATATTAGTAAGTGTTGTGAAATTAAGAATACAAGAATTTTCGAATTAATTTTGCTTGTTTGGCACGACTGGGGTACCGGAAATTTTATCAACCTCTGCTTTTTGATTCTCTACATCTTCTTCTACATGAGCAGAAACTTCACTTTGAAGTTGATTGAAGCTTTCTAAAGCAACTGCTTTCCAATAATCTCTATCAGAAAAGCCATCTTCTATCGTTATTAACGCCTGATAGCCAGTGAAAATGATTGGATCAGCATAAATCGTAAAAACCGGTATATTGTCGTTGGGTGTTGTATCTTCTGCAATCTCTGAGGCTATTAACTGTTGATTTGAACCTATACCAAAAACTAATGATGTAAGTGATGAAATAACGACGATTTTTGATTTGCTTATAATCTGAAACATGGACCTGCTCCATTACCTGTTATCTTTTTAATCGTTGAAAAAATTTACTAAATACGAATCTGTCAACGTTTACGTAAATGCCTATGTATAGTGATGAAAATAAGTTACACAAAAATTTGTAAAATATTTTCACAAGTCGTTGGCGTTATGTGGCATTAACCATTCGTACTTAAGGAGGAGCTAAAAGCTCTACCTAGTGCAGAAGTTTCAATAATCATAGACGATAAAAAACAACGCGCAGAGGATTTAACGTTTTTTTTTTCTAAATGAAAGATGACTGTAAAATGCCTATTAAGTAATTAACCACTTCTACTAATAAAGTTGTTGAATTTATTAACAAACCTAAAAAGATTAGATTTTTTTTACAACTTCATAACAAGACGTTGACAATATTTGTAACTAAAAAAATAAGCTTCTCTTTTATCGAAGAAAAAAATGAAAGGTGTCATTTTACGGATATGCTGTAACAGAATTTGTCATTACGAGTAGCACACATCTGTTGATACTTACTTGACG
>JBCCZV010000016.1:0-44887 GCA_039187085.1 Pseudomonadota bacterium | reverse complement strand
CGCCACATCCGACGGCGAGCCACCTAAAGCACCACTGGCAAACTGCCCACCAATGTTAGCCAACAGGCTACGATTGCTCCAGCTCGGGTTATTGCCTGCCAAGCGATTCAAACCATAGTTCGCTCCGGTTTGCACCGTCCCCCGCAACGCCGCGGCACCCAACGAAGCCCAGTTAAACCCGCTCGGGGCCGGTAACGGTGCGGTTATCGCCGCACTGCTGGCGGCAATAGCGGTCTGCTCGTAGTTGTACGCGTGCTGATTCCCATCATGCAAGGGATTGATGCGCCTTAATATCCAGTCGCGCGGATTGCCCGAGAAGGGGTTGAGACTACCCCGTGCCCAAGCGCCCCAATCAAAATCACCATTACCGATAATGCGCGTGTATTGTCCCGCATAGTCGCCAGCTGCAGCACCCAACGCCGGATTGCCCGAAGCAGCCGTCACCATAATCGTCACTGCTACCGTTATCACCTTCGCTAAGCCTTCACATTCGCCCTTAAATGGCGGCGGCACCGGCGACGGAGCAAAGTTGCCAATCACATCATCCGGGCTGAAGGCTTTAAATGTACCCACCTGATTACGACTTAGGGAATCTACCACAGGCACACGCAACGACATACCCACTTCTAAATTCGCATCATTCACCCCGTTGGCTTCAGACAGCAAGTACCACAAGCTCGCATCACCATACACGCGTTGCGCTATCGATGCTAAGGTATCGCCCGTTTGCACACGCGTGAGGCTCTCCGATCCGCCTAACTCTGGTAAAGCATCCTGACGCGCCAAGTGGGGGTCAAAATCGGTGCGTTCATGCGCCCAGCGGATAAGGTGTGCTGAATCATCATGCTTTTTCTTGTGGACAACCATCCCTAAACGCTGGCCATCTACCACCAGGCTATCACTGTAAGTCATTTCACGGTATTTATCATGACCCGCAACGGTAGAAAAGTCGATACGTCCAAGTTGCTCACCTTCCGCTGTTAATAAGAAAGCTCGCCACCAGCGTGGTGTGTTTTTCACGTTAATACTGTGATTGCTGACACCACCGATAAGTTCACCACGGCCATTGTAAAAACGCTCGGATATACCACTCGTACCGATTTGATCGTTGTTATCGTTATATTTGACCACGCGCGTGCTGCTTTCCTGCATCTGGTCATAGCCTATGTAATAATGCTGGTATTCTAATCGCTCTTTGAACTGGCCCTTTTCATAGCTGCTCACGCTGTAACCCGCCAACTCACCACGACTATTGCTGTTGTGCTGGCCATTCATACGATAATCGATGCGACTGACTAGACGCTCTGCATTTTCAACATTTATCGCCAACATTCGATCGAAGGTGATGTTTTGATAACCTTCATACGTCGACTCCACTAATATCCGGCCAGCACTATCTAACTGACGGCTAATACGTCTTGCCAGCTGTCCATCTTCCCGAAAATCATCTTGCACCAACAAATCGCCTGCTAGATTATACTCACGCGTTTGCCAGGTGATTTCTTGGGCGGTTCCGCCAAAACTTGCTACTTCGTAACCTGTGGTTTTTTCGCGTTGTCCCAAGTCATCATAGTGATACACTTCGTGACGAACTTGATATTCGCGAATTTCCGCTTCACCATTAGCGAAAGCTTCGATATTGGTTTGCCAACTTGCACTGCGTGTGGCTTCCCGACCTAACGCATCGTAGGTGATAACACGGCTTTGCGAAGCCAAGAGTTCGAGTTCGCCTTTGTCATTTTTACGCGCCCGACTCCACAACACTTGGTTGTTTTTATTATAAGTATAATAGTCGTTACGGGTACTTCCAAAGCCAATAGTGGTTCCTACCCGTGTGCGATTACCATGCTGGTCATAACTGTAATCTAAGCTTGTGTTGGTGGTGGGTAGATAACCGTCAAAACCCGCAGTTTCACCCACAAAATCGCCTAAATTCACGCTACTATCTAACGTTTCTGTTGTGGCTTGCAACAAGTAGCCCAAGCCGTTGTAGCGCGTTGTCATTTCACGCGTTAACGAGGCCTGCCCCACATCGTGGCTCGGCCTGAGACGGTGCTGCTGGGTATGGATAGTATGAGAAGTAAACTCACGCCGCCCCAATAGATCATGCTGGTATTCGGTTTGTGCTGCTAATGCGAAGCTATTGCCATAACCGCTATAACGAGTGACGGTTTTTAAGTGCCCCCAAGCGTTATACGCATATACACGCTCATCCACAATATAGCCGCGCTCGCGTGTGGTTTCACGCTCTTGTTCACCAAACGCGTTATAGAAAACTTCTCGGGTACGCCCACTCAGGTCGGTGTACAGCGTCAGTTCACCGGCTAAACCGTATGACCAACTCCGTGTTTTTTGCTCGCCGATTTTGCCCAAACGTTCTTCAACCAGTCGGCCAGCCACATCGTAGGTATGATGCCGTTCAATGCCTCCCACATCACGCGTACCGACAACATGGCCCAAGCTGTCATAGCGAGTGAGGTTTTCACGCTCACCACGCGCTACGGATTTAACCACCCGTCCTGCCTCATCGTATTCGAAACGGATCAGTTCATAGGTATTGTCATCAACCGTTAAAGTTTGACGATCCACTTCACCATTGGCATGGTATTGTGTGGTGGCCATTCGACCTAACGCATCGGTTAACGTGTGTTGTCGTCCTAATGCATCGTAAGTCATGCGTGTGAGATTGCCTTCACCATCCCAACGATGGGTCATTTGACCCACTAAGTTATAATGTTGTTTGCGGATTTGATCGCCACGTTGCTCCCAGGTTTGCAAGCCTTGTGTATCGTAGCCCCACTGCGTTATTACATCTTGAAATTCACCTTCGGTTAATTCAACGTGGTGATGATGTTCTTGAATACGCAAGTCTCTTTCGTCATATTGATAAGTGACTTTATGGCCTAACGCATCCACCATTGCAATGAGATTGCCAAAACGATCGTAAGAACGCTGGGTGTGCCCTGTTGCCCCCCAGGTGTCAAGAATGCGACCGAGGCTATCACGCGCATAGCGTGTGATACGATCGTCTGTCGCATCCTCTTTTTCACCCACAGCGATTTCTTCAAGCACTTCACCAAAGCTGTTATAACGGTATTCTGTTAAACGGGTATCAATCCACTGACGCACGACGACGCCGTTTTGATTATACTCGGCTAACCAGTCCACGCCATCCTGATGTTGGAAAGTGACTTCGCCAAAGGCGTTATAATTGCGTTCGTTTTGGCGTTGCATGACACCGTCATGCATCACCTCTGTTCGAATTAATTGTCCCGCTCGATCGTAATGATAACGAGTTTTTAGTGTTTGGCTTTCTTGGCGTTGCCAATCCTGACTAAAGTTTTGCACCACTTGGGTTTCGTCGATAAGGCGATCTTCGGCATCCCAAACATACATTTTTTCAGCTTGTCCTTGTTGCTGTGACCACACCTTACGTCCCCAAGCATCGTAAACCGCGCTCTCAACGCCGATCCGTACTTTGACTTTACCGATTACGCCATTATCACTGTGAGTCACTTTGGTCGCTTGGCCGTGTTCATCACGCTCCCACTCGGTAACCAAACCATTAGCAGTTTCTCGATAGACTTCATGACCTAAGGCATCGTAACGATGGGTTGTCACTGCACCACTGGCACTTTCAGAACGCACAACACGGCCTAAGGCATCAAACTCAGTAATTTGGGTTAAGGTCCGAGGGCCCTCGGTTTTAAAGCCCCTTGTGTTGACTGTTGTCACATGAATACCTAATTGTTCTTCTTTGACTTGACGGCCTAAGGTATCGTATTCCCAGTGCTTGACCCGAGCTTTATCGGTATCTCGGCTACCCACTTCTTCAAACAGCCTTTCGTCGGTCAATTGTCCGAAGGCATCATAATCCCATTGTGAGATATAACCCATCGCATCCGTATGCTCAATGCGATTACCATCAAGATCATAATCGTAACTTTCCGTTCGTGTTTCATCGACAACGTCATATTGAGCTTTTTCTTTAACGAACTGCCAGCTTTGTCCACTTTGCGTCATGGTTTGGGTTTCACCAAACGCATTGTATTCATAGGTCGTTAGATCAGCACCCGCGGTGGTATTCACCACACGGTTTTCACCGTCATAGACCTGCTCCAAACTGCGCATTAATGGATCGTCCGCTAAAGCCTGCTGTAATTTTTCAACGATGATTTTGTTGTCAGCGACGACTTCTTCCACGTTGACGGAGCGACTGTAACGCCGTGTTTCTGTAACACGCCCTAAAGCATCATAGATTTTTTCTGTAACATAACCTGCTGCATCAATCGTCCAGATTTCGCGACCGGCTAAATCCGACCATCGATAACGCTGGATGTTGTCGGACGTATAAGCCGTTGCTTGACCCAATGCGTTATATTCTGTGGCTGTGGTTTTTAAATGTCCGCGAGCTGCTGACCAGGTTTTTGTCGCTGCATCATACGTGCCTACCGCACTTTTCAAACTCGCCACTTGCTCACCTTGGCGGTTATAAACGTAAGACGTTTTACGTTCTTTCGTTGTCCCTTTCGCTTCTGTGGTATGCAGTAGTTGTCCTTTTTTGTTGTATTCATATTCCGTGATTAACACACGTTTTTGATCATCGGCAGGCTTTTCTTCGGCCTTTAAGCGTCCAGCCGTGTCGTAGTGATAAATCCATTGTTTATCTAATGCATTGGTAAAGGTTTTACGTTGATCAACAGCGTTAAGCGTCCAGCTTTCTGCGGTTAAGGTTTCCGTTGCGGTATTCGGGTTCCACCAGGTTTTTTGTTCGCTGGTTCTGCGACCTGCTTGATCGTAACGGTATTCGGTGAATTGATCGGCTTGGTTTTGTGTTGCCTTAACCGTTTGTTGCGCATCCATTAAGCCGGTTAATTGCTCGCTGCTCATAGCCTGTGCATAACGTCGAACCGACGCTACTTCACCTGTGACATGATATCGCGTTTCTGTAACGTGGCCTGCACCGCTCACACTGAAACGTAAGCGTCCCAATGCATCATAACGATAATGCATGCGTCTGAGTGACGTATCTTGTGGTATCTCGCTCCAATTGTTAAATGCCGACGCCCAATTGCTATTGGTGAGTTCGACACGCACATCATAGGTTTCACTGCGCAAACGTTGGCCTAGATGATCAACCCAATGACGTGTTACAGCTCCGGTGCCATCACGTTCAGCAATGAGATCGCCTTGCGCATTGTAACGCCACGCTTTGGTCACTTTGCGCTCCCCCACAAGATCGGCTTTACTTTCTAATTCTTCAATCAGTGCTTCACGAACCGTAGCAAATTGCGCCAATGCGTTAACATCCTCAGCACGTATGACTTCATCAATATAAATGGGATCAATCAGTTGTACTTGTTCCAACAAACGTCCAACTCCATCACGATGCATCAAGGTGACGGCATATTGATAAGCGCCTTTACCCTGTGCCGCCTCTTGCTGCCATTGCAGCGCCGTGAGTTGCGCACGCTCAAAACCACGCGCGTCGGTTAAGGTGATGGTTCGCGTGGTCTGTGCAGGGTCCAACGAAACATGTTTTTCGACAATATCGAGTTTCAAATGTTTGTCAGAAGCACTGAGCGTTTTTATCGCGTTAACATCCAGAGTTTGACCATGACGCATCGTCATGAAGGTATCGCCACGCAAGGTGTTACGATGCTCAACCACTTGCCCATCATCGGTTATCGTAAACCGTTTTTGGCCATTATCATCATACACCCACCAGGTTTGTTCACCGGCAGGATCTTGCGACCACACGCGTTGTCCGTTAGCGTTATACGCATATTCGGATTGGAGCGATAAACCATTGGGGTCTTGCGTTTCGGTAATAACGCGTCCATGAATATCATGTTCGTAAGCGGTAACGCGTAATTGCGGATTGGCAGAATCACCTTGAGCTCGTCGTACAATACGACCTTGTTTATCGGTATAGAGGGTTGTGATTAAGGTGGTTTCGCCAGTTTCACGGTAAGTGCGTACCGCATCTAAGGTTAATGTTTGATTATCGAGTTTTTCACCTAGGTTAAAATAGGCTGTACGGGTTAGTCGCCCTCGAAAGTTTTCTTCGACTACGCGTCCCAAACCATCGAAAACAAAGGTTGTGACGAGCTTGAGACCTTCTGCATCGTCAATACGTTTTTCAAGACGGCCTTGCGCATCATAGAAGAAACGTGTTACCACGCCTTCAGCATCGGTCGTTTTAACCCGTTGTCCTAACGCATCATATTCGTTAAAGACGGTTCCACCTTGTTCAGTCGCAATCGATTTAATATTGCCACGCAAATCATAAACGGAATGTTGAATCGTGCCTGCAGCATCTTTTTGATAGAGCGTGTTGCCTTGACTATCAATAATCCTCGTTTCAATCGATTGATTGTCGCGTAAGGTTTTTCGTTGCGCTTTCGCATCATCGTAAACTTGTGTGACTAAGCTGGAATCGGCATCGATATGCTCAATGACACGTCCACGATAATCGGTCAGAGTTTGAGAACGCAGCTGCCAAATGGTGTTTTCAAGCACTTCACCCGCTTGTTGGCGTTGTTGCAATTCTGTGATGATTTCTCGGCCGCGTTGTTCATAACGCGTACGCGTCGTTACGCCTTGGTCGTGATTGCCTTGAATGCGTTCCGTACGCTCGATAACACGTCCAAACGCATCATAGCGTGTTGTACTCGTCTCTAAACTTTCAGAATAATAGTCCGGATGATAACGCCCACTTGTCGTGCGTTGACCCAAAGCATCATACAGCGCGTATTGGGTGTGTAATACATCCTTGTCATCACGCACGTGCGTGAAAATTCGATCGCCTCGTTCGTTATAAATAGTTTCTTGAGTCAGTCCCTCCACATCAACCATTTGCTTTATTCGGCCTAAACGATCGTAAGTTGACGTCATGATCTCGTCATGAGCATGCTGAGCTTTGTTCAATGCATTGAGAGTGGGTGTTGTCACACGTGACAGTAAACGTCGTTCACTTTTCACTTCACCAAAAGCGTTATATTCCCAACGTTCCGCCTCCCAGCTATTATTTTTTATTTTTACGAAACGCGCCTCTTGCTCGCCAAGTTGATTCACCAACCATCGCGTTTCTTGACCTAACGCATCGACTTGTGCAATACGGTGATTATTACGGTTATAGCTGAAACGCCAAACGTCCTCATTAAACCCATCATCGCGTTCCAACGGTGCAGCCTGAATAATTTTTAAAGCCTGCTCCCCCTCAGCTTGTGCCGTTCGACGTCCAAAGGCATCCACTTGATACGCCATGGCGCGATCCATACGCTGAGAACCATCATGTGTGTTAGTTTGCTCAATCGTTTGATGTAACAACTCACCCGAGGCGTTATAGGCGAAGTTTTCGGTTGTGATGACAGGATTGGCACTAACATCGCCATAGTAAGACTGTTGCTTAATCACACGATTTAAAGCATCTTTGGTTTGTTCAATCATCCATGCATTTTCAAGATCATCCGCAGAACGCAAATGATCTAAAGCACTGTGCCAAGTATAATTGGCTTCACCACCCACCCACTTCTCTTTGTAGGGTGATGTTCCAATTTGATTAGCCGAAGTATCATCAATCAGCGCTTTCGCTAATGACGTTTTTTCAGAAATATCAAGATTTATCACACTTTCCGATTGAGCCATAGTTGAAAAAGCAGCAAAACTAAATGGGTTCGGCTCAACAGGTAATGGTTGATTAAATCCAGGAAAGCCAGGATCTAAAGAGGGTGGGCCAATAGGAACAGGCGGATCAAAAATCGGTGGTTCTGGCTCAACCGGTGGTTCAACAGGGCCGATAGGGCTAGGAATCACAATCGGTGGTTCAATGGGACCAGGACCAATGATCGGCGGATCAAAAATCGGGGGTTCTGGCTCAACCGGTGGTTCAACAGGGCCGATAGGGCTAGGAATCACAATCGGTGGCTCAATGGGACCAGGACCAATGATCGGCGGATCAAAAATCGGTGGCTCTTCTGGTGGCTCTATCGGAGCTGGACCAAACGGTGGCTCAATAGGGGAAGGCCAAATAGGGCCAGGTAATATAGGGCCAGGACGAAACCAGTCAGTGGTTGGCTTTTTAACTTTTAATTGAAAAGATGTGCTAATAACCTCTCCTTCCACATTTGAAGCTGTCATAGCAATCATATAATCACCCGCTTTAACGTTACCTGTTAGTTTTTGGGTAACAGGATCAAAGCGTAAACCGATATCTTCTAATTTTTGACCTTCTTTGAAGGGAGACTCAATGATTTCAATAATAGGTTGATCTGACATTGGGAAAACTAGCGGTCTATTTTCTCCGACATCGATCGGCTTTAGCACCCGAAAACTCCAGCGAGTCAGCGCTTCACCGGAACGACCTACTGCAAAATCATATGGGAAGACCCAATCGATGGTGTCATCTGCCTCTATTTCAATATTATTAAACCGCGTAAACTGTGCTTGAGCAGGATGTTGAATGGTCACAAATCGACTAATTTCCTCACCGCGTTCATTTTCCGTAACGAGTCGAATACGGTAATCGCGAGTGTCACTTAAATTTTCTGAGATGTGTAAGCTGTGAGTCGCTGCATCGAATGTCATGCCAAAAGGTAAAGTCCCTTGGTAAGATTCATAACGTCCTTGCTTTAAATCATAACGCGGTTGTTCCCAGTAAGCGCGAACCGGGGAAGTTAACTCAGTGTCAAAAGCATCATTGGGTATTTGGTAGGTTATCGCCGTTTTTTCAGTGCGAATTAGCGGCGATAGGTTTTCACGATAATCTTGCTCGGGTTTCAAGTTCACATACGATGTTGTGGTTTGATCGCGCTCATCCGTGGCTTCAACTTTAATCAATAATGCGCTTGCACCTTGCGCGGATGCATTAACGTTTAACTCACCTGTCTGTTCATTCATTGAAACCCAACTGGGTAAAGCCTGATCGTTGTTGCCATTCACCGCCTTGAAACGTAAATTATTTCCTGAAAAAGTGCCTTGCTGTAACGCATGGGTTTGACGTTCACCGGTTGCAATCAATATTTCTTGATAGGCTAAATTGGTTTTTGGGCCGCGATAACGCGTTTGAAAATCATCAATTAATGCATTCACATCCACCGCTTGTTCGTAGCGGATGGTGCGAGTTTTATTTTGTTTTACGTCGCGTTGTAATTCTGTTAAAAAACCTTGTTCATTCACTTCACCAATGGTTTGCCCCGTACCATCATAAAAAGTAAAACGATGTAAATCTTTGGCACTTTCTTCAGGTCGTAAATTGGCCAAGGCATAAGCACCGTAAATGACAGGTTGGGTTAAGTCTTGTCGAGTTTGCTCACTGGATGTAGGGCGTAAAGCTTGATTAACACGTGAAGCATAACGAATCTGTTGTTGTAATTGTCCTGCTTCGTTATAACGCCATTCCGTTAAGTAACCTTCTGCATCCAATCGTCCGATTCGTTGTCCATCGTCATTATAAAAATAACGCCTTTCGCGCGTCATGACATCGCCGTTACCGAACTTTGATGTTTGTTCTCTTAAATCTTGTACACGCGTTGAGAAATCATTTGGGATGCGATCTTCTTGAGGATTTAAGGCCGTGACAAACCCACCCAAACCACGCGCAACGACTGTGTCATTATTATCGGCAAACTGAAAATCATAATGATGATCGCCCAATGCTAAATGCTCAATGAACGCTTTAGAACCACGCAAATCCGCTTCAACCGAACTCTCTTGTGAACGGTCCAACATGAAATACACATTTTGCGAATGTGATGGTGCAAACCCTACACCAAAAAATTGCGACATGGTTTCATCATCAACGGTTTTGACACGGTAATCCACGCCATCGACATTCACGCTCGCCGAAGATGTCATTAAACTTGCCGCATCTTGACCACTTAATGACCAACCTAAATAGGTTCGCGTCACCTTTCCTTGATATTGTTGGCCAACTTCATGCGTTAATCCTTCGAGACGAATAATTTCACCGTTCGATAAGGTAATAACGGTATCGATGGTGTAACTGTGATTTTCAGTAAAACGGCCATTTTGCCCCGACGTTAAATTAATGTTAAGTGACTGTGCAGAACCCGATTGTGTATTAAACGTGTCAAGCCAAAGACGATCATCATTATCCCAACTCGATAATACTTGATTGGTGCGGTTGTTCGTCACTTTTACAGAAACTTGAGCAATAGTATTCCAATTGACAGAGATGTTTTTTTGTTTATTTTGCTGCTGCCAAGCTTGAACAAGCTGCCCAAGCTCAACTTGAGAACCTTCTAATGACCAATCACGTTTTACGGTTTGGCCAGATACCGTAATCTGTTGTGCTTGCTCAGCGTGCTTAAAAATTTGAGCATCGGTTGCCAAAGCATTTTGTTTGTAGTTCGTCGGTGGATTGACCGTGAAATCTCCCTTAACCGTCGACACTTGAACTTGACTATCATCGCTTTGTGTAATGCGATAATAATAGGTTTTACCGTTTTGTAACCCATTTAAGATTAACGAATGATAACTGAGATTGTTATGTTGACTCGTTTCCAGTTGACTTTTTAATAGGCTATATTCTTGTAAAGCTTCACCTTTGGCTTGTTGATCTAAGGATTCATAAACTTGCACCTTAACGTTATTTTGTGCCGCGTTTTTCGCCAGCCCCTGCCAAGATAGACGTTGCTTTATCGCGCTAGGTTGCAAGCCGACTTCAAGATACTTTTGATTGGCTTGTGTTCCCGTTCCGTAATACGCCGGTAACAAATTACCATTAACTTTAGCGCCATTTTTAAAGCCTTGCGCCAAAATACGATAACGGCCATGCTGCCATTGCTCGGTGCTAAGGTTAAGATGGTTATGGGTAGTTTGTGCGATATAGTTTTTGGCTGGCGTTAATAAGACTTCCCAACTATTACTGACTTCGTTCCAATGATGAACCTCGACATCAATGCGATCGTAGTTCGATCGCCAGCTTTGCATCGTTGAAGGATTAATGGCTAATGCCATTATGTTGCTTTTAGGATCAGACTTGAAAGTCTCTTGAGTAAAATTAGCATCTCTTAACGGAACGGTTCCACTGGTGCTCGCTAAATTAATGCCATTAATGGTAATCGTTTCACCGCTTTCATAGTTAACGACTAATTTATAGGGACCACCGCCGGAAATTTCACCTACCCAAACAGCATTAGAGCTTATTGTTGAAACACCAGCAACGTTTTGATGGCGTCCATTGGTAAGCGTAGCGCTTGATATGTTTTTTGCAGATGTCCCTGCCGGAAAGTTCCATACGATTTCACTACCACGAGGACTATCACCAATGGTAAAAGTTTCGGTGATGGGAGGAGTTATATGTTCCTTCAAACTCGCACTGTCTGGCGATAAAACCGGTATTTCATAAGACGCAGGAGGCGGTTTAGGGGTTTCAGCGAAAGTTAATTTATAGGTGACTTCATAGTTGCCAGCAGTCAAACCTTGAGCAGCAAGCGGTAAGTCACGTTGTTTATTATACCAATAACGAAACCCCTGACTTGTCCAACGCAGTTCCGCGGTAGGCAACGTGTATTGATTAACCACTTTACTCGCACCGCCGTTAACCCGCTTGACAGTCGCACGTATTTCTATGGGTTGCCGGTCATATCCCTTAGGCGAGTAACGTGAAAAAGAAACATCAAGACTAAACCCTTTCTCATTTTTAATGACATTAGGGCTAGTTTCTCGATAGTATCCAACCACATTCGCGGTTATTTTTTTATGGGTTGTGACAAAGGACTCAAGCGTTCCTTGTGTTAATAATTGATGAGATTGAATAGGGCCACGGGTATGAAGCTCGGTTTGCGCAATCACCGATGCGCGATGAGTATCTTGCGATAAAGACTCAATATACGCTGTTTGAGTAGGAGCTATGGCCGCTACGCCTTGACGCCATTCATCGATTTCTACTCTTTTAGCGCTCACATTGACTTGGCTATCCCAATAACCCCGTGAAACCTCTATTTCTCTCAATAACCGATCAGCGCCATCATATTCAAAGCGTGTTACCACTCCCTCCGCATTGATACGATACTGTAGACGCCCTGCTTGGTCGTATAAATACTCTTGCTTACGATCGTTATTTGGGTTTTGTGGATCTCGCTGTATCAGCTGATGCAATTTCCCAGCTTTTGTATAAGTACGTTCTTCAATACGTCCTTCTGCATCAATGGTCTTTATCACACGGTCATGATGGTCATAAAACCATTGCGTTTTACCCCCTTCTGCATTGATGGAATACTCACGCAAGCCTTTCGCATTGTAATGATGAACTATTTTTTGTGATTCTAAATCTTTTGCTGTTAACGTTTGTGCGACAAGATTACCACGCTGATCGTAAGTTTGGGTTTCAATCGCGCCACTTTTACGGGTGCGAATGATTTGATTGAGTGCATCTTCATAACGTCGTGTTTCTTTGTGCCCCTGAGGATCGATCGTGGAGAGGAGACGTCCGTAACCATCATAGGTATGATAGGTAGCGCGTTGTGGATTGTTATAAGGCAGTTCGGCGAGTAGGCGACCTTGTGCATCATAAACCCGATGGAGATAGATATCATCATCACTCGCGAGGGGTAATCCTTCCTCATTGGAATGTGCAAAGCGTCGCTCATTGATCACTTGACCACGAAAATCATAATCGTAGTGAATCCACTGGATCTGCCCCAAATGAGAACGACTTAACCATTCCTTAATTTGTTCGTCTGAGACATCTTGCAATGCGGTTAAACCATCAACCGGATAATGTTTTGATGCTAGTTGACCTTGGGACGTTAATTGATGATTCGCATTATATTCATAGAGAGTGACATGGCCTTCAGCAGAAAGTGTATAAGCGAGCTCACTTTTATCGTTATACACCCATCGCTGTGTTAAATGTTTTAATGGATTTTTATTATTGCCATCAACAAATTGTCCTGGTGAAACTTCGATATCAGCGCGACCCTCACCATCAGGATCCGTATCGATAAAACGACTCTCTGCAATGAGTTGGTTGTTACTGTTGTAGCGATAAATGATCGTGTTGCCCAAACCATCACGTTCTCGTATGCGGTTGCCACCTTGATCATATTCATAAGTCACAAAGTTTTGATTCGCATCGATAACACGCGTTAAGTTACCTGATTGGTCATAATGATACTGTGTTTCTGCTCTTTGTAACTGACTTTCACCCAAAGGTTCAATGACGCTTAATAAGCGCCCAGTTTCAGGATCAAGAATCGAAGTCCAAACCTGATTATTGGCATCTGTGATGTGTGTTTTGTCTCGCTCATATTCTAAGGTGAGAACAGTTTGTCCTCCTTCGATAACTTGTTTGACACGCCCTTCATTATCATAATGATAATTGAGTTGGACACCATCACTACGTATGATTTGAGAAAGCAGTCCTTTGGCATTGTAAGTGTAAGTGGCTCCAATCGTATGACCGTCATCGATGGTATTATCTTTGGGTGTTAAATCGACAGCTACATTTTCTAAACGATTTTCCGCATCATACGTATAATGTATGTGTGTTTGTTGAATGGCTTTTGTCGCATTTCCCTTGCTATCTATTTCATAGGTTGCAATGTTGAGCTGCTTAACCTGACCACTGGTATAATAGGTAAACATTAATGACTGACCAGAGGCATCGTTAATCGAAACCAACTGACCGGCTGCATTGTAATTAAACTGAGTTCGACGCCCTAACCGGTCTTCTTCAAAAGCTAATTTGCCATCAGCGGTATAATATTCTTGAAACCCCGTACTTCCTTCACGATACAACCAATAATTGATACCCTTTTCTTGTACACGTTCAAAGGTGTCGTGTGCACCATCGCCGGCAATACCTAAGTAGCTACCTTTGTAAGTGCCTTCCGTTTGAAAGACAAATAAAGAGCGAAAGCCATCAGCAGCAATGCGTTCTATTTGGCTATCGGGTGCAAATGCATCACCGGAAAGGAGTCTGGCCGTTTTTTCAAAGTTGAATCGCCAACCATCATCGCCATTCATTAAGCCTTGGCTATTATAGGTGCGAAATAATCGTTGATCTTGGCCAAGGCCGACAAGTAATTCATCTTGATGTTGAATGATCAAGTTTCCATTACTCGCATTGAGATTATAACGCGCTCGCCATTGTCCCATGGTACTGGATGAACGCGTTGCTATCGAAGAAGAAGACGTTTCAAAAAGTCCTAAGCCTTGCCCAAATACGATCGCCGTCATAATGCTTTTCCTTAACGATTATTTTTTAATCTGTTATTTTTTCGAACAAGAATTGCTCAACTTTATAAAATTGAGATTCCAGTGAAACTTTTAGAGAGATGCTCGTTTTAACGAAAGAATGAGGAAGTGTCTATCAAAAAACGATAAAGCCCATTAATTTTTATGTTTTTTTACAATGAGGTCATTTAATCAAGCACAATGTTTATTTTTTAGGCGGGAGTTTTTATAAAGCATCAAAAAAATATAGATTAAATCATAATCAGACAACAAGTAAAAACTTCTTTAATGATGGAGATATATCAATTTTTTATCATCGCTTTAATCATAGTTACCTCTGTTATTATGGTGCGAGATTTAAGGACAATTCCAAACCTTCCAGGATAACAATAAAATTTAAACAGAAGCGGCCAACAATTGTCCAAATGGTTGAGTTATCTAGCGCAAATCAAAATACTTTAAAAGTACGACTGCGTGAATTGATGAGTGATGGGCGTATTAAACGTCATGGAAAAGCTCGTACAACTTGGTTCTGTAATTTTTCCATAATAGTGCAGTGTATTGTTTTTGAGATAAACGTTATTGTTAAGCGATTGAGCTTCAACACTACTACAACCTATAAAGACGATGAAAAAAAATTTTTTCACTGTATTTCACCTTCATTGAGTATTCATTTGAGTATTTGAATTTTTTTAAATGGAAAACCGATTGAGCATTTTTTCCATACGTTTGATCAGAGCCGATGATTATATATGCAGATGATTTTTGTTTTGGTGAAACACAAATAGTTTTTAAAGGCGATTTTAACGGAAATGGGAAAGACGATGCTTTATGCTTCGATCAACAAAATGGCGATAAATGGATAGCCTACGATGGTTCAATTTTTTCTGACTGGTTTAAGTGGTACGGGTTGGTGTTCTGGACTTCAATTGCTAGTCGGAGATTTCAATGGTGATAACTACGATGATTTGTTATGTAGTGATACCAATAATGGGTTCAAATGGATTGATTACGCAGATCGTTCAGGACATTTCAATGGGACCAACTGGTCACGCGATGCCGGTTGGTGTACCAGCTCTCAAAGCCAACAAATCGTGATTGGCGATTTTAATGGCGATAGTCGTGATGATATGTTATGCCATGATAAAACAAACGGCTTTAAATGGATCGATTATGCAGATAGCTTAGGACAATTTAATGGAATCGATTGGTCTCGTGATGCTCGTTGGTGCACGGGAACAATTCAGGGTTTTTTAGTAGGCCGCGTAAATCGTGATAATATTGACGGTATGGTGTGCCATGATTATGGAAGTGGCAATATTTGGGTTGATTACAACTTTGCCATTTCAGAACCACTTGATGCTCCTGCCCCTGAACTACCAAATACCGAATGTTCTCACAATGATCAATTGCTTATTCAAAACAATAGCCTATACTGCTTTAATGGAAGATAATCCATTTTCCCAAGCCTTGCTTATGCAAGGCTTTTCTAGAAAATTTCATATTTTATTTCTAAGAGCCAATCATTTGTTGGCCTCTTCTAAACATCACTAAATCTGGAAAGCTTTTACAAGCTTATTGCCTCCCCCCCAAATCATCGGAGGAAAAATGTCCAACAAGGAGTATTAAAATCGAGAGGAAGTTGCAATAATTGCAACGTGTAGAAAAATTGAGCTTTAATCTGCTCTACGACTCAGGAATTTTTTGGGCTGTAAAATTCCCTCAAGTGTAACACTCACCTTTCGTATATGTACGAGGAACCAAGATGAAAAAATTGATAATAACGCTTGTAGCGACATTCTTTGCCTTAATCAACCTAGCAAAAGCCAGTACCGATATCCTCGAAACCTCCGTCACTTTACCCAATGGTTTAGGCTCCGCTACTTTGTATAGCCAGCAAAAAAATAAGGATGCCAGGGCTAGTGTTATCGTCATCCATGAATGGTGGGGCTTGAATGACTATGCAAAAAACAGAGCGAAAATGCTAGCAGAAGCCGGTTACACCGCTATCGCTGTGGATATGTATGGCCATGGCAAAGTCGCTGAGCACCCCAAAGATGCGAAAGGATTCATGCAAGCGGCTATGGCAAATCCTGATAAAGTTGTCGCTCGATTTAACGCAGCAAAAGACATTTTAAAACAACAGAAACAAGTGGACCCCAAGCGAATATATGCGATAGGTTATTGTTTTGGTGGCGCTGTTGTTTTACACCAAGCCCGTTTAGGCAACGAGCTGGCGGGTGTTGCCAGTTTTCATGGCAGCTTAAACGCTGCGGTTGAAGCCAAACCTGGCGATATTAAGGCCAAAATCATGGTTGCACACGGCGGCTCAGATCCTATGGTGCCTGTTGAACAAGTAACCGGTTTTATCCAAGAAATGGTGACTTTGGGTGTAGATTTACAGTTTATTAATTACCCGCAAGCTAAGCACGGCTTTACCAATCCCGAAGCTACAGAAAAAGGTAAAAAATTCAACATGCCATTAGCTTATGATAAAAGAGCCGATACTGAGAGCTGGCAAGCCTTTTTAACGTTTATTGAAGAGTAACAATGACCCTGTAACGCTTTGTGTCATTGTTTTATTCGCGTTAGCGATTGAACATCAAATAATTCCCCATACGGCGGCCTTCACGATAAAGCTGTTGGCCTAATAAGAGTTGCTGTGGCTCCCAGGCTTTGAGAGCGGAATCAATATCGTTGGGATATTGATTGAGTGCCTCGGCCAAAAAAGTCGCGTTATACGCTGCTTTAGAGGTACTCGCTGCCGTGTGTGGGCGTGGAATGGAAGCCGCATCCCCCAACAAAATAACACGCCCTTTTACCATAGTTTTGACCATTAAGTCGCGAATGGCTTGGCTGAAAGGTTGCTGGGTCGCACGCACCATCGCACGAAAATTGGGTGGGAGAAATTCATCGGCTTCTTGACGTATGTGCTCAACCCAGTGCTGAGCCAGCTGACCTTCGGGTATGGAATAACCGCGATAATCGCCTTTAGCGTTGGTCATAATATCTTTACGCGTTTCTTCATCGGCAGTGCGATACCACACCCAATTATAGTAGCGATGACCTTCTCGGGTATCATTATGCTCACCCGGTACTAGATAGCCTAAGATGTGTGAACCGCCATGCGGCGTATGTACGCTGGCAAAATCAAAATTTCCAACCAGGGCTTTAGCATCTTGTGGCACATCTTTTTCAGCAACCAAACCTCGCCATGCAACGTAGCCCGCATAAGTGGGCTGCGCTTCTGGCCATAGCCATTGACGGACAGTGGAACCATTACCATCAGCACCGATTAAGAGATCTCCCGTTGCTGTGGTTCCATCGTTAAAAATAGCCGTGACGGTTTTCGACGTATCATCTTCAGCAATCTCGACCAATGTTTTGCCTCGATGATATCGCTCATCACCGAATGTGTCTTTCATTACCGTATAAATCAATGACCACGAGGTTTGTGTTTGTCGCGAATCACTTTGATGCTGAATTGAGCCATCTCGATGCCAGGTGGTACGCAGACGCGACTCGACACCGAGATCGCTATGCTGTAAATTGACGCCAGTTTTGAGAAAGACATCAATAACATTGGGTTGCAGAACAATACCGCCTCCACGAGAATCTAAGTCATGTTGAGAACGTTCATAAATATCCACTGTCCAGCCCAAGGTTTTCAGCATATTTCCTGCAAACAGACCACCTAGAGAGCCGCCAATAATGATCACTTTTGGGACGGGGTGTTTCACGTTACTTATCCTCCATCTCAGTCGCGCTCTGATTTTGATGAGCTTGAGCTTTTCTTAAAGCGCTACGCATACTGCTCGCACTTTGTGCACCATAGAGCTCCTCATCAAGAATACGAATGTAGGGAACGACGTGCATTTCATTATGAATAGCTTTATTTTCCTGCGCGATGACTTCATTCTCTCCTTCATGTCCTACGAGAAACTCGACGACAGAGCGCGCTTCTAAACCCAACCCATGCGCAATTTTAGCCAAGGCATGCGCATCACCAATATGGATACCTTGACTAAAATAGCTTTCAAAAATAGCATCGGCCACCGCTTCTTCCAATCGTGGTGCATATTGCTGCACATACCAAACAAGACGATGTGCCATACGGGTATTGGGCGTGTACTCTATCGCTTTGTAATTAAAGACTAACGGGTCATCCGCAGAAGCCTCAATCGTGCCTTGATCAAGTTGCATCGAGCGTTCCCAGCTTCCAAATTTACTGCTGCGATAGGTTTTTCGGCTGATACCCTCCTTAGGCATATCGGGATTCAATTCAAAGGGTCTGAAACGCATAAAAATATTAATACCCTCATCCGCCGCGGCTTGTTTTAAACGTCGCTCGGCCACAAAACACCATGGGCAAATAAAATCGGATGTGATTAGGATTTCAATGGGCTTATTCATCACTTTCTCCTGTCTACGTCAGATAGAATGACTCTATACCTTTCCATTGAAAATGATAATAATATAAATAAGCAAAAGATTATTGCGCTTTACGCAACGAGCAATGAGGATGAGATATAATGGATAAGTTTGCCAGCTTACAAGCTTTTGTTGAAACCATTGATGAGAAAGGGTTTTCAGCCGCAGCACGCAAAATGGGGGTCGCCACCTCCAGCGTCACACGCCTTGTAGACAGTCTTGAGCATCATATAGGAACGACCCTAATCAATCGTTCGACGAGGCACATCAATCTGACGGCAGCCGGCGAGGTTTTTTATAGCCAAGCGAAAATTATCTTACGCGACCTTGGCCATGCAGAAGACATGATTCGTGATCTGGACACCAAGGTTAAAGGCCGTATTAAAATCACCGCTCCAGTGGCTTTTGGTAGATTACACCTGATGTCGATCATTAATCAATTTATGGTGGCCTATCCTGCTGTACAGATTGATTTGAATTTCTCAGATGATTATGTGGATTTGATAGAGCATGATCTGGATATGGCTATCCGTATTGGACCATTACCCAAAACTGGCACACTGATTGTCACTAAAATTTTACCGCAGACACGTCACCTGGTGGGAACGCCTAAGTATTTTGAACAACACGGCATGCCACAAACCCCCAACGAGCTGCAAAATCACACGACCTTGATTTACGACTATAAAACCGGACAAGATATCTGGCGATTTGCAAAACCCGATCATCGAGAAGATGTTATTGAGGTGGTATTGGAAGGTCGATTTCGTACAAACAACTCTGAAGCCTTATTATCGGCAGTAAAAAGTGATATTGGCATAGCATTATTACCTAATTGGTTGGTCAATGAAGCCATCACGCAACAGACGCTAGTCACTGTATTAAATGATTACCTTGTCAACCCACATAAAATGCAGCCTGCGATTTACTTATGCTACCCGGAAAATCGCAGACCCATGAAAAAAATTAGCGCTTTTGTTGCCTTTTTAAAATCCGTTTTTTTACCGCATTAAATCAATGGCCATCAAGAAACTGACTTTATGCCCCTCTAAAAGGTATAAGCTACGGAAACTTGAGCGCGTTGAGTGGTATTAGGATCGACGGTGCCAAACTCTGCACTCGCAATAGAAGGCACATTATTGTCTTGATCAAACAGGTTAATCACTGAGAAATCAAAATTCCAATGTTCTGAGTAACTCCAATCCAGGTTGACGCTAGTAATCCATAAATCATCGATATCAGGATTGTCGCTGATAAGAGGATTAAAAGGCCCTTCTGTGGCATCCAGTTGAATACGATTGGTTATATAAAAGTATAGAGCCTCTGAAATTTGATAACCGCCATCCAGATTAATCAAATATTTAGGGAAAGCCGAATAATCTTCTGTTGAGGTTTCAAAGATAGCCTCACTTTTTACGTAAGAGGCACTAAGATTCCAAAACCACGTATTTTGATAGTGTCCATCAAAGCTGATCTCGATGCCTTCTGATTCATTTTCACCAATGTTTGTGTATTCTGAATTGAATTCTGTGGTGGGCATGGCCAGAGGCACGACAACAATACCGTCACTCCACTCGCTTTCGAATAAGGTAATATTGACTTTCCAATTGTCTTGTTTGAACATTACTACAAACTCAAGAGTTTCTATGACTTCTGGGGCTATGTCAGGATCACCACGAAATAAACCCGCGCCCCGTACCTCAGCAACGGTAGGCGCTCGAAAAGCTTCACCGTATAACAGCTTGACTGAGTAAGTATCTTGCAAATAGACGAAACCTAAACGTGGCGAGCTTTGACTGCCGAAGTCAGAATAATCATCGTAGCGTCCCCCATATAACACATGAAACTGCTCAGCAAAAAACTTACTACGTGCTTCTAAGGTAACACTGGTCACATCTCTATCGTAATTATCCATAAGTCCCGGTACGCTGAGAAATGTATTCCCTAAGTAATCTTCAAGGGTGGTAGTATGCGTTTTAGTGCTGTTTTCCTTATAGCTCAACCCCAGTGCCCATTGGGTATTCAAAGCATTTTCTGCTTGCTTAAGCAAAAGATCGATACCGCTGCTGTCTTCTTCAAGCAGGTCTCCTGACAAGATGCCGTTATCGGGCGGAGGGAATCCAGGAAAATTAGCCGCGGTAAAATCTGATATATAATAGAAATCGGCATTCCAGTGATAGAGCTTACTTTCAAAGGTTAAATCCGATGGTAAACGCCAGGATAATGAATAACGAAATATTTCCGTTTCTCCTTCACTTCTTGACCAATCACGGTCAGCAAAACTGCTGAAGCCGGTAAGAAAGCGTCCAACACCTGTGAATTGATACGCGTCACTTTGAAAAAAGTAATAACCGAATTGCGAATCAATCGTTTCTGAAAATTCATGATCGAGCTTTAAAACCATACTTTGGGTATCATAGCTATCTTCGCGTGATCCCGATAAAAACTGGCCTGGAGCTGTAAAATCCTGGTAGAGATAATCTGAGTTTCGATCACCTTGATCAACAGCATCCAATGATAAATGTACACCAGTATTTTCATTGAAAAAATGGCTGATCGATGTGTCAATGCCTGCAAAATTCTCGCTAGATAGGGTGCCTCTAACCTGATATTGATTCTCATCTTCTTCATAAGTTTTTAGAGAAAGTACGCCATGGAAAGCATCTGCACCATACAACGCAGACCCTGGACCGCGGATCATTTCAATACGGTTCAAGGCATGGGGTAGCATTTGATCGATATGATACAATGCGCCCCCACTATTGATCGCGTTGATAGGTACACCATCAATGACTGTTGCAATGCCTTTGGTTGACTCACGGCTGGCATATCCTCTGATGGGTAAAATAAACCCACCCCAGGTATTGGGTAGTGGGATAGTACCTGGTAAATGGCCTAGCGCTTCTCCGATATTATTCGCACCGTAATTTTGCCATTGCTCTTTTTCTATCAGAGCAACGGTAGAGCCTGACTCTAATTCTGTTTCAGCAAATGAGGAGGCCACTGAAACCTCGATATCAAGGATATCAGCAAGATTCATATCCCATATTTCTTCATCTTCATTGGTATTTTCTTCTGCGGATGCAGTGATAGAAAATGCAGTGATGAGTAGAGCCGCCATTGAATGCAGACGGTATTTTCTTTGACGCATAGGAATTCCTTTTTCTTAAAAAATTTGTAAAAATTGTAGTTCTCTATGAGGAAATTGGCCAATATGCAGAAATCTCTAAACTAAAGCAGAACTCAAGCATGCTCGCATTGGGTAGGTTTTTAGAGGTATTTAAGCATACAACCCTAGCAAGAGTTCATTATAAAGCACTTGTTAGGAGGATTGTCATATCACCTCATAGAAATCGCTAGGTAACTTTTATAAAAAAACCGTTTTCCATTTTACGGTTAAGGAACGTTTGGGGGCTTGCGTTGCTTTATCGTCAGCGGTTAAAAAATAACGCGCATCAAAAAGGTTTTCAACGACAAGATTGAGTTGATGCTCTCTTGTTATGTTCCATTGATAATAGCCGTCAACAACATGGTAATCACTTCTTTCTACTTCGCTACTCCCTGGGCGGGTGTTTTTGGTGTGATAGGTCCATTTCAAACCCAAAGTATCTTGGTTAAAATCGTGATGAAAGGTTAAACCCATGCGACCAGGATGACTATCATTGAGACTTTGTCCATTGTTATCTTCGCCTTCCATATAGTGGATATGAAATTTAAGCTGGCTGTTGTCGAATATCGAAAATTGATTGCGCCATTCAATACCTTTGAGTTGTGCATGATTTTTATTGACAAAAGTCGTCACGTTTTCAGAAATTGTCTCGCGCTCAATAAAGTTATCGACATCATAAAAATACAGATTCCATTGTGATTCCCAAAAATTGACGCGACGGATTAGCATGAGTTCATAATTCAATGATTTTTCCGGTTGCAGATTGAGGTTACCAATCAATGTACCTCGCCCGGTTGTTCCATTAAAAAATCGTTCTGTTAAAGAAGGAAAACGAAACCCTTGACTGAGTTTTCCCGATAAAGACCAATGAGATGACCAGGTGTATTCTGAAAGCAAAAAAACAGAAGAACTTGTTTCAGAGTCTTTGACGTTATTTGCCTCTTGCCACTGTTGGTTGATGCGCCCACCCAATGAGAGTTTGGTGCGTTCAAAACTGCGCACACCATTAAAAAAAGCCCCCAATTCTTGCTCCATTCCTGACAGGATGGCATTCGATACGCTGCTGGTGTCAGACTGACGGATCGCCTTTTCTTTAACATCGACATTATCACGTCTTAAACCATCAAAACCATATTGCCAACTGCCATTGGCGTAATCATAATTTTTTTTCCAATATAAACCACTATCTATACCCTTGTTTTCTGTAAGCGTTAACCGGCCATCCAGTTCGTCAACTTGGGTTTGCCATTTTTGAAGATGTGCAAAAACACTGAGATAACCCCAGTCATTATCAGTAACATTGAGTTGTGCTAATGTGTGATAATCTCTTGGATAAGAAGTGATACGGCGATCAGGAAAATCAATAGAAGATTTACCGATATCCGTGGTCAATGAAGGCAATACGAAAAAAGATACCTTGCGATCGTCGTCAATTTCCCATTGAGAATGACTGAAAAAACTGGTTTGCTGATAAGATGTAAAGAGGGATGCATTGTTAGCAGTTTTTATTGAGTTCTCATCATGGTAACTGAAAGCCCAAAATGTATTATTCGTTGTGGTTGATAGCGCTGTTCGTTTTGAACCGGATGTGACTTCATAGTCAAGGTCAAAAGCAGACACATCATCGAAGTTGGGTAATAATTGAATAACACCCCCTAACGCACCCGAACCAAATCGAGTGGAAGAAGGTCCTTTACTGATATGAACAGCGTCAATGAATAAAGAATCAATAAACGATAAGGCATTACCCGCCCGTCGCTCGGTATTAATAGGAATATCTCCGATCATTGATCGCACTCGCCAACCACTCAAACCTCGAATCGATACGGTTTGAAAAATACCTCCCTGCCCGTTTAGTGCAATGCCTGGTGTTGCTTTTAAGGTATCAGCCAGCATACCAGTATTAAGTTCATGGCTTTTCAAGTCCAAGATATCATCAAATTTTTCACCGACCGTTAACATTCTTTCAGCTTTGATGGTAATCCGCTCGGGCGGCATATCTGTAGCGGATAAACTGGCATTGCCTATGAGAAGAGTGAGTGTTATAACTTTATCAATAATTTTCACGTTTTATTCTTTACAACCTTTTAAATGAACATGAGGAAGAAATTGCATAAAAAACTTAATCGATATTCACGTAAAATCCATTTTTGGGGGGCGATTATTATTGCCTTTCCTGTTGTTATTGTTATTGGAAGCGGCCTGTTATTACAGCTCAAAAAGGAACTTGACTGGGTTCAACCTCCCACCATGAAGGCAACACCTTATGCGTTATCATTAAGTTTTGATCAGATTTTGCAGCATGCCAAAAAGTCTACTCAGGCGCAAATTCAAACCTGGGAAGATATTGATCGACTTGATGTACGCCCAAAAAAAGGCATTGTCAAAATTCGAGCGAAAAATGGTTGGGAAGTTCAGTTAGACCTGGAAAATGGTCAAGTGTTACACCAGGCATTCAGACGTTCTGATCTGATTGAAAGCATTCATGATGGCAGCTTTTTTCATGACCAAGCCAGGTTGTTGATATTTTTACCGGCAGCCATTGTCTTATTCCTATTATGGTTAACCGGTATGTACATGTTCTGCGTCACTTTATTATATCGAAGACGCTCGCACCGAAAGGCGCGAGCTTTCAAACAGGCACCAAAGTCAGATTAGTAAAGTCGAGAGCCAGGAATCCAAGGGGCTCCCGCCTCATGTAAGGCTTTTCTCATCGCTTCCATCTGGACATTAACTAAATCGTTGATGGAGGTTTTGAGTGGCTCAAGCTCTTGTTTAGCAATTTCTAAACTACGTTTGTGCATAGGGGTGGGACCGTAGCTTGAAAACATGGTGCCTAGCATAGCCACATTAAGCCGGTCACTCACTGTCATTGGGGCTTTTTCACCAATAGCTTGCTTGGAGCGATGGCCATTCAAGGTTGCATCCAATTGGTGGTAAGTTTGAATCAATCCATGCAGTTGCTCGTCTAATTGACCTAAGGCAGTTGGCGTGCGATACAACGCTTCTTTGAAGTGCTCCAACTGTTGCTTTACATGCTCCAATGACTGTCGACTTCCCGATAAAGAGCGCTGTACTTGAGAAATTTCCTGCCAAAAATCGACGGTTTCTTGCGGCTCAGCACCTTTTAAAGTACCGGTTTTCATTCTCTGTACTTTGAAGGGTTTTTTATCCACCAACTCAATGGATTTTCCATCAACCACTTTTGACAGGGAGACAAAGTAGTCACCTGGCGCAGCTAAAACTCCTGTAGGCTCTTCACCTGAAAAACCACTTTTTTCACCAATTGCCTCTGTCGCAGGAAAGCGCAGATCCCAAACGATGCGATGAACGCCTTTTTTGGTAGGGCCATCGATACGTCGCACGATATTCCCATCCTTGTCACTAACCGTAGCAACAATTTTAGGTTCAACTTGTCGACGCTCATTCTCTAGAGCATCCCAAGAAGGAACGGTGACTGATTTATTATCTTTCAAACGTTTTTTATCGGTTTTTTCACGTTGTTTTGTTTTTGAAAGTAAGTCTTCTTTTAAATAATAGGTAAAAACAGCACCGAATGGCGGATTGGCTGCTGTGTAATGCGCCTCTCCCTGCGAACCTTTCTCATTGAAACCCAATTGTGGACGTTTAATATACCACCAAGCTTTTCGTGTATTAAATAATGCCGCTTCTTGCTCAAGAGCTTCTTTCGTCACTTCTCGTAATGCACTGTAGTCATCTAATACCCAAAAGCCTCGACCAAATGACGCTCCCACTAAATCGTTTTCACGGCGTTGAATAGCAATATCTCTAAAAGAAATGGTTGGAGCACCGCCTTTTAACTTAATCCATTGCTTACCACTATCAATGGTGAAAAAGAGGCCAAATTCCGTAGCGGCAAAAAATAACTCGGGTCGGACATGATCTTGAACTAAACGCCAGACTAAATGCCTTTCCGGTAAATCTCCAACCATTGAGCGCCAAGAGCGACCTTTATCTTTACTCACAAAAAGATAGGGTTTTAAATCACCAAACTTATGATTGTCCAAGGCGACATAAACAATGTTTTCATCATAAAGATCCGCTTTAATATCGTTAATAAAAGCCGTTTTCGGGACACCGGGTAACTTATTAGCTGCAATTTTTCGCCAGCTTTTGCCACCATCTTCGGTAACTTGGATAAGGCCATCATCAGTTCCCGCATAGATTAAGCCTGCTTTTATGGGAGACTCTGCTAATGATGTGATGGTGTTGTAGGTTGACATGGCATACAGATCCCATGGCGCATCCCAACCCCACGTTTTACCCATGATAGGTAACTGCACACGCTCTTGATTCAAAGTTAAATCAGGCGAAATAGCCTCCCAACTATCTCCACGATTATCTGAGCGCCAAACACGCTGCGAAGCAAAGTAAAGTCGTTGTGGAGAATGCGGGCTGACCAAAATAGGTGCATCCCAATTGAATCGTTCAACAGGCTCACCAGGCTCTGGCTGCGGTTTGATATACACCATCTCTCCTGTTGTGCGATCAACACGTACAAGATTGCCCTGCTGCCATTCGGAATACACAATGTTGGGATTGCCAGGTTCTGTGGCCGGCTGGTGTCCATCACCGAATAACGTCACGAACCAATCACTGTTTTGAATGCCATGATAGTTATCAGTACGCGAAGGTCCCCCTTGCGTATTATTATCTTGTGTTCCGCCATAGACCATATAGAAGGGTTCTGAATCGTCTACCGCTACCTTATAAAATTGTGTTAAGGGCAAGTTAGCGATGTAGCGCCAATTTTGGCCCAAATCAAAACTTTCATAAAGACCGCCATCAGTACCCACCAGTAGATAATCGGGATCATCTTCACGAAACGCTAAGGCGTGATTATCAGAATGTTTGTGGTTTTCTTTCATCGCAACAAATTTCTCACCACCATTGTGTGAAATTTGCATTCGCACATCGGCAAGATAAATACGATCGAATGCGTGAGGACTCGCATAAAGCTCTTGATAGTAGTGTGGGCCGGTTCCACCTGAGACAGTGTCAGATTGTTTTTTCCAAGAAACACCGCGATCACTTGAGCGATATACAGCACCCTTGCGTCGATCTAACTCAAGAGCCGCATAAAGCACATCAGGTTTTTGTGGTGAAATAGCAAGACCTATCTTACCGATATTTCCTTTAGGCAATCCTTTGTTTAACTTTTCCCACGTTTCACCACCATCTAAAGAACGATGTAAACCGGATTCAGGGCCACCCCCCATATAAGCGGCAACATTTCGGTGACGTTGCCATGTGGCGGCGTAAAGTCGTTTTGGGTCACGTGGGTCAATCACAACATCCGTTACACCCGTCCATTCCTTATCGCCTAATACCTGTTTCCAGTTTTTACCGCCATCTGTCGTTTTATATAATCCACGTTCGCCACCTTTAGACCATAAGGGTCCCTGTGCAGCAACCCACAGTGTGTTGGAATCTTCAGGATGGATAATAATCGTTGAGAGGTGCTTACTTTCTTTTAATCCCATATTTTCCCAAGAGTCACCACCGTCTTGCGAACGGTAAATACCGTCACCATAACCGACATGACGCCCGCCAACATTCTCGCCCGTACCGACCCAAATAATATTAGGATTATTAGAATCAATGGCAACTGAGCCGATGGAATACGAGGACTCTTTATCAAATACTGGCGTCCAAGTTGTGCCAGAATTATGGGTTCGCCAAACACCCCCTGAGCCTACAGCCACATACCATACACTAGGATCATTGGGATGTATGGCTATATCGGCAATGCGGCCCGACATAAAAGCAGGCCCTAGATTGCGCAACTCAAGCCCACTAAAAGTATCAGCGTTCAAGGGCGAAGTGGGTTTATCTTTCGATTCTTCCTTCGAACTAGAACATGCCGACGTCATAAATATTAAAAGCCCAAGGGCAATCGACAAACGGAATTTCACAATTGGTTCCCCCATAAAACCTATATCGCTAAAATTAAAAATTTATCCTCACCATAAGAGAGAGACATACTAAAGAACGCAGAAATAGTAATCAAGAAATCATCTACCGAAAGAAATCCGATATTTAAAAAAACTCTAATAAAATATATAAGCAAGGTCTTTATGAAAAACGTTTTGACATGCTCTAAATACCCAATACTTTTTCTGGAAACGTCACATTGCATGCAAACAACTTGTAACGATCCGCTCGTTATATCGATTTAAGATACTGTTAAGTACAACTTGATTAACTCGAGAATACTTCAATTGAATCAAGCACTTTGTTATTACGATACATCATAACATTAAATCATTGGATTCACACGGATTAGATAGGACAGCTCAAACATTCAAACAAACGTACTTTTTAAGGATATTTTTTATTTATTATTTGTCAAACACTTGCCTGATTATCAATCAATAAACAGGTTAACTCTGTGTTGGTAGCATCAACTCCACACCAAGAAAAATATAGATTTATAGGGAACGAAAATGAAACTCAACGATTTGATTTTTTGTATTGTGATTATTTTTACTTTAACAACATTCAATACGACTGCGATAGCTAAAAATACCCATGATGACATACATAAAATTCTAAACAACCTGCAAAGTTTTGAATTAAATCAAGGGGCAATCATTATTGCCACAATAGAAAAATCAGAAATCAACTATTACACGAGCAATGCAACGATTAACCCCTCTACACCTTTTGAAATAGGTTCTTTGTCAAAGCTATTCACAAGCTTATTACTCGCTATTCAGCATACCGAGACTCCTGTTACTCTGGACACTCAGTTAGGCGATATTTTTAAAGAGGATTCACTGCCAAAAGATATTAGCGAAATCACATTAAAACAACTATCAACTCACTCATCAGGTCTACCACGTCTACCAGAAAACTTAGATGTAAACTCAAAAAATCCCTACGATGGGTATACGCATAAAAATTTATTGCAATATCTTAATAACGCAACCCTCTCACCGGAAAAGACTTTCGTTTATTCCAATCTAGGAGCGGGTTTATTAGGTGTTGCATTGGAAAAAATCACCAACGAAAATTATGATACGCTTCTCAACCATCACATTGCTTCCCCTTTAATGATGAAAAACACTTATATAAGTCGCAGTCATAGAAATTTAAACACCATGACTCAGGGTTATCATGCATCTGGCAAAAAAGCACCACACTGGACATTTGACGCACTCGCTAGCGCTGGAGGCATCATTTCCACAGCTGAAGACTTAGTGAATTTTCTAACATTACAACTTCTAGCTTGTTGTAAAAACACGGAGCTAGAAAAAACCATCAGCTACGTACAAAAGACTCAGCTTATTAAAGCTGTCCAGTTAAGCCAAGAAAAACATTTTTCTTCTCAGCAATCGATTGAAATGGGCCTGGGTTGGTTCATTCATGAAAAAGATAATGATAGCGTTTTTTGGCACAATGGACAGACTTTAGGTTTTAGCGCTTTTATGGGATTTAAACCATCAACAGCAAAAGGTGTTGTTATATTATCCAACGTTGCGTTATCGACAGATGAAATTGGAATGGCTTACTTGGAGAATTCTTTAGACAAACTCAATAAGCTCATTGTCAATCGAAATCAAAAAGTCCCTCCAAAAATCATTGAGCAATACCAAGGAAATTATTCAATAACACCTCAGTTCGCAGTTCGGATTTTTGCGAATAATCACCTTCTTTTTGCTCAAGCGACCAACCAGCCTGCCGTTAAATTACAAATGAAAAACGCAACAACTTTTGTAAAACCCAACTTGGATTTATCGATCGAATTTATACCCAATACTGATGGTGAATTCGATTCTTTGATATTACGTCAGATGGGGCAAACATTGAAAGGCAATAAAGTATTCGATGATTAACACTTATGATATTCATTTAAATCTATTATTTTTTAATAGCGAGTGTTTTTATTTTAAATCTTATTTAAAATACCTTAAATCCATCCTAACATAATCATTTCTCTATCCATCAATATTTATTGTTTTTTTTGAACCAGCACCTGTTTGATTAAGTTTTTAACAAAAATGGTATTATTTACATTGCGATTTTTAAACAAGTGCCTTTAGAATCATTTTAGACATCAAACCACTTTTATAAATTTTTTATTTGTACTGCGTAATAATACTGTATATAGGCAACATAATGACTGAAACAATAAATAAAAAAATCTTAGTTATCGGAGCGGGGTTATCCGGCATTGCCGCTTTAAAAGAATTAAAAGAAGAGGGACATCAAGTCACTTGCTTTGAAAAAAATGAGGATTTTGGTGGTGTCTTCTCTAATCTTGAGTCCTATGACTCCCTTCATCTCACCATCTCTAATTATTTTATGGCATACTCTGATTTTCTTCCCTCAAAAGAACGCCTTAAGTTTTGGTCAAGAAGAGATTATAAAAACTATTTACAGAACTATATTGAACATCATCATTTATGGAATCACATTCATTTTAATACCGAAGTTTTTTCTGTTGAAAAAACCAATAATCAATGGAAAGTAAAAGTACAGAAAAATGGTCAAGATGAAATGTACTTGTTTGATGCTGTAGCTGTTTGCTCTGGCATGTTTCAAAAAGCAATCATTCCTGATATAGAAGGTTTAGAAAATTTTTCTGGCGAAGTTATTCATTCAAAAAATTATAAAAATGCTGAAGATTTTTTAGGTAAAAAAGTACTCTGTATTGGTTTAGGAGAAAGTTCTGCTGATATAACCTCTGAAATCTCAGAAGTTGCTGAGAAATGTATTCTCTCGTTACGCCGTTATCCTGTCGTTGCACCTCGAATGTATCCTTTTCAAAAGGATCCCTTTTTCACGATTGACACCTCGCCCTTAACGTCAAGAATATTTAGCTGGTTGCCTAGTCAATTTTATATGAATTTTACTAAACCTATATTTAAAAAATATTTACGCAGCCGCAACCCACACACAGTATACCGCGCTCAATGGATTAAAAAAGCAGGCAAAACACCCCATCAAGTGATTACCAAAAACGAAAGAGTTTTTAAACATATCGTTGATGATCAGGTAACCTCTAACCTATCCGGTATCGATAAATTTACGAGTGACGAAGTTATTTTTAAAGACGGCAGCAGAGAAAAAATTGATGCTATTGTTTTTTGCACCGGCTATAAAATTTCTTTTCCTTTCTTAAATATTTCTATCGAGAACCCAAGAGATTTGTATAAACAGTCGTTTCATAATGATATGGGTGAGAGTTTAGCTTTTATTGGTTTCGTTAGACCTCAACAAGGAGGTATTCCTGCTATCGCTGAAATGCAAAGCCGTTACTTTGCTTTGATTTGTAGTGGTAAACAAAGATTACCCACACAACAAGAAAGAGAAGAAATAACGCGACAAGAAAGAAAATTTTGGGAAGAGCAATTCTATTTAGCACCGCAAGTGACATCTTTAGTGAATTACTGCAACTATATGGACTCTATGTCAAAACTTGTAGGATGCTTTCCTAATATTTCTTTTTTTAAGGAGCCCAAACTCTATATTAAGCTGTGGCTAGGACCACAATTTTCTGCACAATATCGCTTGTGTGGACCTCATGCCAAACCCGATACGACCAAAACATTTTTACAACAATTCCCTATCCCTATGCCAAAAAACAAAATAGCTTTATTGTTGATGGTAAAACTCACGTATGAACTTATCGATAAAATTCCTGGTATTCGAAAAAAGAGTCAATTAAAGAGAATACATACTGCTTTAGGCAGTTGATTCTACGTCGTCTCTAACCCCCTTTAAATCTTACATTTTAAATATAATAACTCAGTGAGTGAGGATTTTATCATGCGCGTAATCTCTGAAAATGAAACCGATAACGTTATTGAATGGCTAACTGAAAAACATTTACAACTAGTCATTCAACAAAAACAGAAACCACAACAACATGTGGTAGAGTTACCATCGAACAAAAAGAAAGTGGTTGCTATTTGTGGCATTGAAACCATCAATGAAGTGCTCGTCGAGCAAGCCGACAGTCTCAAAAGACCGAAATTTAAAGCTTTTAATCATCAAAATAAAATTATTCAACATATTATTGAAACTCAGAATAATGAAAAATTTAAACTGCACCGCAGTGGAATGGAAAAAGTACTGAGAGAACAAGTGACTTCTCGCGCAGCTTTCGTTGAGTCTTGGTTACAGGAAGAAATCCATAAACAGGTCAATGTTTTTTCTAATATCCAAAAACCCTTTGATCCTGGACCTGATATTGCTTTGACGAATTTAAAATTTCTTTATCGATTAGCTTTTGGACGAAATTTATCTCCAGAAGAAATTGCTTTTTTTAATCCTAAAGCCGTGGATGTATTACCTCTCGGGGTATTTGATATGGTTAAGCTCGATGATATCATAGATGACGAATTACGCTCTGTATTTTTATCATCCAAAAAAGACTTGCTGAATATCTTTGGTGAAGCTGTCGATGGTTTAGAAGGCTTTGTTGCTCACAATGTCGCTGAACAAAAAAAATCATTCGATGCCCAACACTCCAGAGGTGTTTTTGATGCTTTATTACATACTCATAAACAATTAAAAAATACTGCTGAACAAGCAGTTGAATTGAGTGAATATGAAATTCTCAATGGTTCACTCTTTCAATTTATTGGAGCGGGTGTCGGATTAACGACCTTTTTTATGCGATTTGCTTTGCATTACATGATCATCCATGAAAATATCCAAAATAAAATTCAACAAGAGTTAGATCAGGCCATTAATCATGGAGCCAAAACGGTATTTTCCGATCGCAAAAATTTTCCTTTTACTGAAGCAACAATTTGGGAAATCTTACGTCACACCTCAATGACAAATTTTGCACCCCTGCATTACGAAGCAACAACTGATGTGCGAGCTGGCGATGTTATCATTGAGAAAGGTACCCTGATCATTGCTAATTATTATAGCTTGACTCGTGATAAACGCTATTGGCATAACCCAGAAACTTTTGATCCAGAACGTTTTTTAAATGATGAGCATCAAATACGACGTGATCTAGTCAATAAGTTTTATCCTTTCGGTATTGGGCCTCGCCGTTGCGTGGGAGAGCATTTAGGACGAACGCAGATATTCACGTTTTTCGCAACCTTAATGAGTCAATGTCAATTTAGGAAATCATCATCAACGCCTGAAGTGTTGGATAAAAATTCTGGTGTATTTTTAATTCCTCACGACTATGAATTAGTCGTCAACTATCGTAAGTAACATCCTATGTTGAGACGACTGATTCATCCGGGTAATATTCTGGGTATAACGTTTTTAGTTTTTTTGGGATTATTATTTTTAATCTTCCCAAATCCAGAAAATTTATTGGAAAACTACTCGCTGATCACACCGCTTGCGTTTTTAGCAGCGACTCTTGCTAATGCAACTGCTTTAGGAGGTGGATTCTTATTTATTCCTTTATTTATTTTTATGTACGGCCTAAGTTCAGTGTCTGCATTAAAGCTGAGCTTGGCCACACAAGCTTTTGGTATGACTGCTGGAGTTATTGGATGGTCAACAAAAAATATCTTATGGCCTGCTCTACGAATTAATTTATGCGGTGCTATTCCTGGTATGCTTGTGGGAACATTTTTTTATTTCCCTGATGCCAATGTCATAAAAATAACATTTGCTATTATTTCATTGATTGCTGCTATAGCCATCATTGTCGAGTCCAAATGGGGAGGTGCTGCTCAGCGAGAATCTTTACCCATTTTGCCTCCAGCCTACACAGGTATTTTTTTATGCTTATCGTTTTTTGCAGGTATGCTGAATGCTTGGGTAGCTATAGCAATGGGCGAATTTGTTGTGCTCTGGTTGTTATTTTTGTGCAAAATTCGAATAGAAAAAGCGATTGCAACAGGAGTAGCCAGCCTGGCTATTTGTTCTATCCTTGGCTTTATTTCTCATATTTTTCTTGGCGGTATACCTTGGGCAATGCTCATGTTTTCAGCACCTGCTGTTCTTGCTGGCGGCTATACTGGCGCGAAGCTTGGTGCGTATTTAGAAAAAAGACATCAAACAAGGAATTCTTCTCTATCACCTCTTCGCTTGATTTTTGTGATTATATTACTGATTGATAGTTTTATTATGCTCTATAAATAACGAGCAATAAAAACCGTTTTCAATACACTAATTTCATTAGGAGTCATTTTTATGGGTGAATTTTATATCACTTTATCATCGATGTGCTTTAGTTTTGGTGTTGGCATTTTCCTTTGCATACTCATTTTAGAAAAACCAACGTTTCATATCGTTAACCATCATGATGGTGACCACTGTGTTAAAAATCCAGATGTATCACGGGTTGCTTTTGTGCTCAATCAGTTTGCTCATCACAAAATCCCTGTATTTATGGCATCTCAAATGCTCATTGGTATTAGCTGTTTAGTCATTTACGTGGGGTATTACACACATACGATTTTTCATATCATCATATTAAGCTTATCGATTTTTATGCTAGTGATAGCAGGCTTATTTGTGCCAGGTGCTATCAAAAAATTACAATCTTATCAAAACTCTGGAGAGCAGGCTTCATGCTTATCACCTTTATACAGAGTACATTTGTTTGGCGGCATTATACTGGCTATGAATGTCTCTCTGTTGTTGATCAATCATTACTTTACAGCCACGTCACGACTCAATAATCAATGGTTATTTAACGGATGGTTTTTGTAATATTTTTGAGTACCACGAAACAATAAAGGTTTTTAATTTGTTTTCTTATCAATTATTTTTCGATAGCTTAAAAGCAATCATTCCAGCTGATAAAGAACCTAAATGGAGACATGCAATATTTTATCGCTGGCGATTAAGCACACAACAAAAAAACTGGCTTCTCGACAGCAGTTCGTTAACACGCCGTTTACATGAAAAAAGCCAAACAGGTATGAGTGTTGAAATTTTAATTCAACACTGGGCTGCTCCTTTTCTTTCAGAAAGCAAATTATTAAAAATCTCACCAGAGGAACATGTTTACGTACGTGAAGTCATTCTTAAGGGCAATGGCAAACCTTGGGTTTTTGCGCGTAGTGTTATACCCGTAGAAACTTATCACCAAGTGGTGGACAAGCTTGATACACGTCCTTTAGGAAGCCTCTTATTTTCTGATCCGACATTAAAGCGTTCTGCTATAGAAATTGCAAAAATCAAATCAAAAAGGCATGGTTTACCGGCATTATTCTCTGAAGGCAACACAAAACTGGCACGTCGTTCGATGTTTACCTTCAGTGGAAAACCTATTATTGTTAGTGAAGTGTTTTTAGATGATTTTTGGAAAAATTAATTCAATACGCTAGAAAAACAAAGATAAGTATCGTTTAATCGATAAACAAGCGTTTATACTTCTTTTTCTCGTTCAATCCAGTCCATAAATTTATCCACCGTTGAATCACTACCTAAGCCTGTTTTTACTTTTTTGATGTAGCCCGCCTTATCAATAACATAATAAGCAGGAAATGATTTCACTTCTAAGGCTTTTAATAATTTATGGGCTTCATAAATGGTATCCCAATGGAAATCGTGATCTTTTGAAAACTTCTTCACTTTAGAGAGAGGGTCAAATGTCACGGCAACGAAATGGTATTTTTCTTTTAAATTGTCTTTTACCTTATTTAGCAAAGGTACTTCTTCGATACAGGGGCCACATTCGCTAAAATAAAAACTCAGAAATAGTGGTTTACCTTGGTAATTTTCAAAGCTTTTAAAAGCAGCAGTGCTTTTAAAGTTTTGATGCGGTAGCTTTTGCCCAACAATATGACTGACGTCTACTGGTTTTTCCTTATTTTTGAGCCTTATGACTTTATTTTCTTTATCAACATCAAATGACTGAGATTGACTTTGCAAAGCAAATTCTTGCTTGGTAATTTTCTTTCCATTTTTATCTTCAAATCGATATTCGGAAACATTGACTTTTAGATATTTTTCAATCGTCTGGAAGATATCATCTTGTTGTTTAGCCATTAAAGGTTCAATGGCAAAAAAAGCCATTATTGAAAAAAGCAGTAAACAATAGCGCATAAAAACCTCTCTCATCATTTTTATTATTAAGTGTATTGAAAAGCTTTTAAAAAGGATATCGAGCTTTGCAGCTTGATAACTCGATACCCTTTTATAAAACCATGACAAAAGATAACAGCAATGTTGCTGATGTTATTAGTAATTGATATTTAAACCTGACACAAATATTTTCACTTCGCCTGAGTTAACATTGTGGATATATTGACGATAGCTATAGGTTTTACCCACCATATGATAAGGTATTTCCCATACTTCGGAAAAATCAAAAGTTTCTCCAGCGTCTAACTCAATCGACTTGCTATCGTAAAGAGGCACCTCAAGTGACAAGTTTGATTGTTCATGGTTGGTATGAGCCAGAGAAGACCAATATTTGAAAGTCGTCGCTCTATCTCCTTCATTGTTTATCGAACCGCTAATAGGCAACTCATTATTCAATGCACTACGGCTAATCAATTGATATTCAAGCAAGGCAAGTTTTTTTGTAATATCGGCGTTGGATAAATCCTTTTGATTTACAAAGGGAGTCGCTGAAAAACCAAAACTTGCTTTCCAGTCATAAGCTAAAGCACCGCTAACGTATAAATTTGCAGCCACAATTTTTACCGTGCTATTTTCAGCAATCTGTAGTGTCACATGTGCTTTGCCATCTTTGATATTATCACTAAAATAACTATTCTCAAAAACATAACGAGATATCGGACCGGTTTGTGGCTCGTTAGTCACTTGATCAGTATAAAATTCACAATCACTGTTGTTTGTTGTAATGTCTAGTGTTTCTTGTTCTGAATGGTTATCACCAATTAAATCATTTTCTAAAATCAACTCGAGTCTTGCATCTGTCACCTCGCTAAATTCTTGATGACTTTCTATGGTTAACAGATAACTAAAATTCCCTCCTGTTAATTCGATAGGTGCTTTGTCCTCTAATAAGTTTATCTGAATACCGATATGATGAGGCAATATTACGACATTGGGTGCAAAAGGTATATAAGGCTCATCTTCAAGATATATCGGTGGCTTTACACATCCATACCAGGTATTGTATTGCGCATATAATGGCATCATAAAAGCCTGCATCACGATAACCATAGAAAGCACTACATTTTTCATTTTTTTCATATTTTTCCCTTTTAAAAAACTTGCTCGATGAACATTTAATTTAATGGCAACTCTATCATTGGTTAACATTAAATAGCTATCTTTTTATGTCTAGAGTCAGTATTTTTGTCAGGGATGTTCAACCCATCGTTTAGTGCCGTATTTTTCACATGTGGAAGGCGTAGACCTTGGCGAAACATTAATTGATTACGCGCGGAAAAATTTGCATCACAAAAAATATGATTTGATGACGAGCGCTACATCGTTTTATTGGATGGTTCATGACAAAATTGCAAAAAATACTTCTCTACTTCTCTAGCAACATGGTGTTTTTTGCGCTTATAAATACGACTGGCCGCTGGGTCTACGGACCGCTAAGAAACCTCATAGAAACCGAGCTCAGTGATAAATGGGCAAAGTATCGCGATCAAAGAATTGTCAACTACGACGATACATTAGAAGTGCTTTCTAAATCCGGTGTTTTTACTCATATCGAACGAATTATCTTTCCTAATATCATTGAATTAACGCCCACAGAATTAGCGTTATTTTTTCTATCGACCAGTTACGTGACCCAATATATGGATGCTATAGGAACACAAGCTTATCATCAGGATTTTCTTGATAAAGTGCTGACTGCATCCCATGATGAAAAAATCAAAGTTAATTTTGATATTCATGCTTACTTAGGTATTAAGAGGGAAATGCAGAGCCGTTAACAACATACTTGCATTATTTCAGCGATTCAAAAACACTTTCAAAATTTTCACCTTCACGAATACGTTCTAATTTTTGATACAAGGTCGATGGCTCTAAATGTTTAACAGCCAGCCTCGATGCTAAATAGTTTTTATGAGACTCTGCTTTTTTAAAAAATTGATAGGCTGTTTTAATGGTTTTTACCGCCTCAATCTCTTCTTCGCTTAAATCAATATTTTGAACTAAAAATGGCGCTCTATGGTCGACCATGAGGGCAACACCTTCGTTAAACCATATTGGAATTTCCATCCAATGGGTGAACCATCCACCCACTCTATTGGCTACCTCTGCATGGACTAACTCATGCGCGGTAACATCAACATTTTGGCCTTTAGGTCCGAGCACGATACAGGTTCCCCAAGGAGAATAGCTGGCTTTTCCTGTGGAGTTTGCTCCATACCAAGCTGCTTCTTTAGCATTTGCCACAAGTACAATTTTGGGTAATGCTTGCATTTCACCAAACAGGCTGTTAACACGCTTTCTACCATTTTCTATATTTTTAAGTATTGATTGCTGATGTTGTAAATTGGGCGAAGCGTAAATATGGGGACCAATCTTCTGATAATTAGTAAACATAACGAGTTCACATGCGATAACATGCTTTTGATAAAAAAGTCCTGCAAAAATACTTCCTAGTAAAGCAAAAAGCATGACGATTTTTACAATACGCATCCAATGTTTCCTCGATTATTGATAAAGTGACATATTAGGTATACATACGTTAATCGCTTTACATTGAAGCTCGTAATGACAAATGTCAACACCTCGTTTTCTTTGATTGATCAATGTTTATGACAAAAAAGGATTAATGATTTTTTAATCGTTCAAATAATTTAGGATCGCTCCATTCTTCAATGACACGAGGTGAAAATTCAATGTCTGCTAGGTCTATTTTGCCCATACGTGGATTGTAAGCATCTTCTCTAAAACACTGAGCATAACCGGTTTCCGTCTCATGTACGATAATGGAATGTAGCTGTACACCCTCTTCACCATTAACCATGTCCGCAGCATTCAACGCACTGTCAACCAACCGAAAAAACAAACGCGAAAATTGTTCTGCACTCGGTGAAACAGGAATAAGCACCCAACGCTCTGAATGCTTTTGAATCGCGTCTAAATATTCTTGGTTATCGCCAGACCAAATAGCGACACAATGATCGAACGAATCAATCAACTCTGACACCGCAATCTTTAGTAAACCAAAATCATAAACCATCTGCCCATTGTCCAATGCATGTGCTTCTAACAGCACTTCAACCTTGTAAGAATGCCCGTGAATAGAATGTGAACATCGACGAGTGCTACATCCACGCACAATATGTGCATTTTCAAACTTAAACAACTTTCGGATTAACATAGCATTTACCTTGGAATAGATGACTGAATGTTGCAATTTTACTAAAGCTTTTGAGCGTAAGCGACAGCGTTATGTGCATGTAAACTTTCTTGATGTTCCACCTTAAGCCAGAAATTGGTAATTCCCTGAAAGTTATCAAGCCCTGTTTTTATACGCCTAGCAGCATCTTCACAAAACATTAAATTTTCAGCATTTAAACGTGCAAACTCTTGTTCATCAACACGCTTTACAGCCGTTTGTACCGGTGTACTTATCATTTCTTCTATTTGGAAAACTACCCCCTCTAAATTAGGCCAATCATCATACTTGTTATCCAAAACTAAATGGATATACGCGTAAGAGCGTTGGCTATGTGGCGTAGCAATGGAACCTTCTGACGATTGAATCCATTCTAATAAGTCACTTTTATTGATTGTAGCATCTTCAAACTTAGCATCAATCGCTTGTGCATAGAGTTGACGAGCTAAAGAAGCCGAACAAGGACATGTGCTGGAATAAGGTATGCGACATTCCAGTTCAAAAACCAAACCTTGAGGCGCTTTTTCTGCTCTGAGAGTCATTGGATATGACTGATAACCACTTTTCCCACTGAGGAGCGCTGGTTTTGTCAATATAATCTCAAAACTTAGCTCGATTTTTGCGGCTTGGCCAATATCACTTTGCGATTCAATAATTTCATCCAGTAACTTCCCAATATATCCTTTGTTGCATTCATGTTCTGCCAGTTGATTGATAATAGAATGCAAACGTGACATATGAATCCCTTTTTGATTCGGGTCATCAAGACTCACCAGAACATTGGCTTTCGCGGTGATGGCTTGCAATTTCTTGTTTTGTAATTTTATCATGATAGGAACAGCAATCTCTTCCATTCCTACCCATTTTAATGTTGACGGGTTTAATACATTAAAATCCGATGTGACATCAGGTAAAGCACGTATTGACAATAGGATTCTCCTCATTTATCGATTAAATGAAAGCCTTTGTGACGACACAGGATGGTCTATGACTTTCTGTCCATCATACACTTGTTGTCCATTCACCCAGGTACTCTTGATGCTCGCCGAAAACTCATGATTCGCAAATGGACTCCAAGCACAGTGATAATGCACATTGTCGTTAGTGACAAGTGTTGGTTGTTCAAGATCGACTAAAATCAAGTCGGCAAAGTAATTTTCTCTGATAAAACCACGTTCATTAATAGCAAAGCGTAAAGCAGGATTGTGTGCCGTTTTCTCTACAACTTGTTCAATACGCAATCGTTGATGCTTAACGTGATCGAACAAACTTAAAAGCGCATGTTGCACGAGAGGTAAACCGGCTGGAGAATGGACATAATCGGTTTGCTTTTCTTTTAATGTATGAGGTGCATGGTCAGTAGCAATGATATCAATCTTATTCGAACTTACAGCTTTTATTAAAGCCTCTCGATCCGTCGAAGATTTAATAGCGGGGTTACACTTAATAAGATTACCTAAACGTTCATAATCTTGATCACTAAACCATAAGTGATGCACACAAACTTCAGCGGTGATAGGTTTATTTTGAATAGGTCCTTCTGCAAATAAACTTAGCTCTTTTTCAGTAGTAATATGCAACACATGTAATTGGCTTTTGTATTTTTTTGCTAAGTCAACAGCATAACTTGAAGAGGCATAACAGGCTTCAACATCACGCAGTATAGGATGGTCAAAGATGGTAAGCTCGCGGTTTTCAGAAGAACGTAACTTCTCTAAGTTTTTGCTAATGATAGGACTGCTTTCGCAGTGAGTCACAATAAGCGTTGAAGATTCTCGAAAAATAGCCTCTAGTGCTTCTGGATGCTCGACTAATAAATCGCCCGTGGAAGCTCCCATAAAAACTTTGACTCCGCAATATTTCTTGGGGTCCAATAACTTAATTTGTTCGAGGTTATCCTCAGTAGCTCCCAAGTAAAAAGCATAATTTGCCAGAGAACTTTTCGCAGCAATCGCATATTTTTCTTCAAGTGCATCTATAGTGGTTGTCGCAGGGTTAACATTTGGCATTTCCATATAACTCGTTATCCCACCGGCAACCGCAGCACGAGATTCGCTCGCGATATTACCTTTATGCGTTAAGCCTGGCTCTCGAAAATGTACTTGATCATCAATCATTCCAGGTAGCAAATACAAACCATTGGCATCGATAATGTGATCCTGTGGTGTTGCAGCAATTTCTTTTTTAATATGGCTAATCCGTTGCTCTGTGATTCTTAAATCACCTTCGACAATTTTGCCTTCGTTGACAATATTGGCATTCTTTATTAACAAAGTGGAGGACATACAAAACCTCTCTCGATTACTTTTTGAAGTTATTAAGGATGGCGGAAACAGCCAGTTTAGAAAGACAACTCAAGATAGGTAGAAACATTTTTAATGCGCGAACAACTAACATCGTGATTAATGATGATCACTGGCTTCAAATTTTCTTATTTACTTTTTTATTGAAAGAAACACACTGTTTTTCGTTTCTTGTGTCATTATTCTTTGTAAAGATGCTCTTTAGATTCTTTCGCAGCCTTCACATCAATACAAAACTCAGCGGTGGGTCTAGCTAACAAACGAGGAATACCAATAGGCTCTCCTGATTCTAAGCAATAACCATACGTGCCTTGACGAATACGTGTCAAAGATTGCTTAATTTTAGGCAATAATTTTTGTTCACGATCAACAACACGCATTGCTATGGCACATTGCTCTTCCCACGAAGCACGATCGCTTTCGTCACTTAAGTCATTAGGGCTTGTCAATTGATTTCTCGCCTCTTCGATGTGTTCATTGATTGAAGTGGCCAAGTCAAGCAATCTATTTTTAAAAAACTCCAGCTGTTGTGTGTTCATGTATTCACTGTCGGGCGCATCAATAATTTGCTTTTCCGTCAGCTGTTGCAAAGTGCTTGAATTCGACAAACTCATAACAAAGACCTATCTAAAAGCTTAAAAACATTCGTTGCAATGACAATTCTGTGCTTTAATAAAACGCAAGAATTTAAGGTCTGCTTAACGAAAGCAGCATTAGATATGATATATCATAACATTTGTACCTGTCAAAGTTTAGTTCATTCTAGAATTCATGGACTTAGAAGAAAATAGGTTTAAGCAAGCCAAACATCACAAAGTAACGTATATTTTGGGTCGATAACACTAACACTCCAACAATGAAAACGTAGAAAAAGGTTTCTAATTGTTATGAAAAATCAGCAGCTTAACAAAAGCGCTAAAAACCTAAGCCGGCTAGAAGAACTCGCTAAATGGGTCGATTATTCACTTATAAACTCACTGAACGCCGACCCAGACACCACGCCTGACGGAGAAGATCATAAGCCTCGACAGGTTTTTTCAGGGCACTATGTGCCTACAAAACCCACTCCACTACCTGATGCTGAGTATATTACTCACAGTAAAAACTTTTTTCGTGAGCTCCATTTTGATGATAGCTTGGCACAAGAAGAGGGATTTCGTCGACTCTTCTCTGGGGATGCATCACAAGCACCATACCCCATTCATAAATTTGGCTGGGCAACAGGTTATGCCCTATCTATCTACGGCACTGAATATACACAGCAATGCCCTTTCCAAACAGGCAATGGTTATGGCGATGGCCGCGCTATTTCTATTTTAGAAATCGTTGCCAATGGACAACGCTGGGAAATGCAATTAAAAGGTGGCGGTCCCACGCCTTACTGTCGTGGGGCTGATGGACGAGCAGTCTTACGTTCAAGCATTCGTGAGTTCCTCGCTCAGGAACACATGCACGCACTGGGTATTCCAACCTCTCGCTCACTCAGTTTATATGTTTCTAAAACAGAAACGGTAACCCGTCCTTGGTACTCTGAAGGTTCCAGTAACTTTGATCCCGACATCATGGTATCGGAACCTGTTGCCATCTCAACGCGTGTTGCCCCCTCATTTTTGCGGGTGGGCCAGCTCGAACTTTTTGGTCGACGTGTACGTAAAGATGAACACTCTAAAGCACTCGAAGAGTTAGAGATGATTGTGCTGCATTTAATCGATCGAGAATATAGCGATGAAATTGATCAAACACTATCAACACCAGAAAAAATCGTCATACTGACTGAGAAATTTTGTGATCGTTTAACTTCATTGATGGCTGAATGGCTAAGAGTCGGCTACTGTCAGGGCAACTTTAATAGTGATAATTGTGCGGGAGGAGGTTTTACCCTCGATTATGGTCCCTTTGGATTTTGTGAGCCATTTGACCCCGTATTTCAACCTTGGACAGGAGGAGGAAAACACTTTTCATTCTTCAACCAACCTGCTGCTGCTGAAACTAATTTTCATATGTTTTGTATTGCGCTTCGGCATTTAGTGCAAAATCACCCTGAATCTCTTGAAAAATTCGAGGCAATTAGACAAGGATTTGCCACGATGATGCAAGATAAGCTTGAAACCATGTGGACGAATAAACTGGGTTTGAGTGCATTTGATTCAGAATTATTTCGAGAGCTTATCACCTTAATGATGCAAACTGCGGTGGATTACACCATGTTCTTTAGAGAGCTTTCCAGCATTCCGGACACTATCGAACCATTGAAAAAAAGTTTTTACAAAGAACTAACCGCACCTCTCCAGAAAAATTGGTCGCAATGGCTAGAAGCCTGGCAAGCATCACTGGACAACACAATGAGCAAGACGGCTCTTTCCGAAAAAATGAAAGCGATTAACCCCAAATACACATGGCGAGAATGGCTGATTTCATCGGCTTATCAACAAGCTAAGCAAGGAAATTACGCACTTGTGCACGAATTACAAGAAGTTTTATCCCAACCCTATGATGAACAGTCACAAGAAATCGAAGACAAGTACTATCAATTAAGACCTCAAGCTTTTTTAAAGGCTGGTGGCATCTCTCACTATAGTTGCTCTTCGTAATGAACAATAAAGTCGATATTACGCTCTTTGAGTTAGGCCCAACACGCTCCGCTCGCGTTCGTTGGGCTTTGTTAGAAGCAGGTCTGGAGTTTGAATCCATACAAAATGGCATCGAGATTTTTAAATCTGAAGAACTTCTCAACATTCATCCTTTAGGGAAATTACCTGCTGTGTTGATTGATGGCCAGCCGCTTTTTGAATCCGCTGCGATTGTGACTGCAATTGCCGATCTCGTGCCTGAAAAAGGTTTAATTGCCAATTCAGATAGCTGGGCACGCCATCTACACAATCAATGGATCTGTTATATTATTAACGAGATGGATCCTTTCCTGCAATCCTCTGAAATCAACACTATCGATTTTATTCTGCCGGTTGAGGAACATGTGCCCAAAATCATTCCGCAAAACCATCGGATATTTCGTAAAGCGGCAGCACCTTTGGAACAGCACTTCTCTGATCATCAGTTTTTGGTTGAAGAGCATTTTTCCGTAACGGATATTGTACTGGCTTATACTTTATGTTGGGCGCAAGAGCAACAATTGCTAGATGATTTTTCCAATCTCAATCAATACATGGAGCGGATGTATGCAAGAAAGTACTGCACGCTAAAACAGCCTTCTTCATAAAAATCACGCATCCATTCTATTGAGAAAAATATGACTGGAACCCTATAGTTTATTGAGTGGTTATTCTATCCTCTTGTGTTATTTTGCCTATAAATACGATATTATCTATCGATATTTGCACGGTAAAATCTAAGAAAATACGCCATGAAAAAACTCAATTTGATTTCGTATATACTTTATTTTTTAGTTATTGTTAATGTATTTTTTACAATGCTATTCGATATTTCTATAAGCTTAAAATACCAACAACTCGCGGATTCTCTTGTTTGGTTTGCTGCCCTGTTGGGTATCAGTATCTTTTGGTTATATTCCTTTTATTT